>CANKVN010000004.1 GCA_947487055.1 Flavobacteriales bacterium | reverse complement strand
CAGTTGTTGTGAAAACTGGGCTTGCTGCCTTTGTACGATTCGGTTAGGTCTTCGCTCATTTGCTTACTGCAAACCTACGTTTTTTTATGCATGGAAAGTTCAATCGGATTACTGCGTAATTTTGCAGAACAGGATGGTGAAAATCGCAGACATAGAATTGGGAGAATTTCCGTTGCTTTTGGCTCCCATGGAGGATGTTAGCGATCCGCCATTTCGGTTCGTGTGCAAGCAAAATGGCGCCGATTTGATGTATACCGAATTTATTAGCTCGGAGGGGCTGATACGGGATGCAATCAAAAGCCGGCAAAAGCTCGATATTTTCGATTACGAAAAGCCGATAGGTATTCAGATATTTGGTGGCGACGAAGAAGCCATGGCCATGTCGGCCAAAATTGTAGATGCTACCGGACCGGATTTGCTCGACATCAACTTTGGCTGCCCGGTTAGCAAGGTGGTTTGCAAAGGTGCCGGAGCCGGGGTTTTGAAGGATGTGGGTCTGATGGTTCGGCTTACCGATGCTGTGGTGAAAAGTACGAATTTGCCGGTGACGGTAAAAACCCGTCTCGGCTGGGATGAGAAAAGCAAAAACATCATGGAGGTTGCTGAAAGGCTTCAGGATGTGGGTATCAAGGCGCTTTCGATTCACGGCCGCACCCGGGCGCAGATGTACAAAGGCGAAGCCGACTGGACGCTGATTGCTGCTGTAAAAAACAATCCGCGCATTCACATTCCCATTTTCGGCAACGGCGATATTGATAGCCCCGAAAAGGCGCTGGAGTATAAAAACCGCTATGGTGTGGATGGTGTGATGATAGGCAGAGCCGCCATTGGTTATCCCTGGATTTTCAGGGAGATTAAGCATTTTATGAAAACGGGTGAACATTTGCCGTTGCCAACGTTTGAGGAGCGCTTGCAAACCTGCAGGGTGCATTTCGACAAGAGCGTAGAATGGAAAGGCGAAAAGGTTGGGGTGTTTGAAATGCGCCGCCATTATGCCCAGTATTTTAGGGGGCTGCCCGATTTTAAACCCTGGCGCACCCAATTGGTCAATGCAGGAACCCCGGAGGAGGTGCATAGCATTCTGAACCAAATCAAAGATAGTTACCAGCAGCTGCTGGTGGAATAATTTGGAAATGTAGATTATTTTCCGTATATTTCCTAAATGGTTTCTGATAAAAAATCAGGCAAACGATCCCTAAAAGAGCCACCATCCGTTTACGGTGATCTTGATCTTCGAAAACGCTATACCTGGTTGGATTATTTGGGCTGGCATTTTAAAGAAAGGGTTGAACTAATCAGGGGCAAGGCTGTGAAAATGAGTCCTGCCCCCAGCACAAACCACCAAATGGTGGCAGCGGTACTTTACACAACCATTATAAAATCTGTTGGTGAAACAGCTTGTCAGTGGTTTCCTGCCCCTTTCGATGTTCGGTTACCTTCTTCATCCGGCAAGGACAATGTTGTTCAGCCTGATGCCTGCGTGGTTTGCGATAGCCGTAAAATAGATGAACGGGGCTGCAATGGCGCTCCCGATTTGATCATGGAAATTGTGTCTGCCGGAAATTCAAACCACGATACGAAAACAAAATTTGCCCTGTATGAAGAATCGGGGGTTAGGGAATATTGGATTGTAAATCCTGTACAAAAATATGTGCGGATATTTTGCCTGGAGGAGGGAAAGTACACTGGCGGTGCAATCCTTATGGCTGGTCATCAGGCCCAAAGCAGGTTGTTTCCCAACCTCTTTTTTCAGGTTGATGAAATCTTTAGCAACCTTATACCCACTGAAAAATCTTGATCAAATATTTTAGCCAAATCAATGGAAGTAGGCTGAAGTAGCCATGTTTTTTCAATGCCGCATGAACTTCACTATTGGCATTTGAAATGGCCGAAAAGCCTTGCTGGCTTGCTCCTCCGCTCCTCATTAGTACGGATGTGTAGGGAAGAAATAGGGTTGATACCTTGTTTACTTTGATAAACCTGAACAGCAACTCAAAATCTGCAGCGGTGCGGAAATGGGTGTCGAAAAAACCATAGCGGGTGTAGCAGCTTTTGCGCACAAAAAAGCCGGGATGCGGTGGCTGGTGGCCAATCCTGAACATCCATGGTTTCCAGCGCGTGCAGCGGTATTTGCGCACAATGTTTGCCGGATTTCCTGAAAAAATGTGCACATCGGTGCTAACCGCATCGTTGCTGCTGTTGCTGAAAGCCTGAACCACATCGGCAATAACCTGCGAATGGGCATAAATGTCATCGCTGTTCAAAATACCCACCACGTCACCGGTTGCCAGTGCCAGTCCCTTGTTCATGGCGTCATAAATGCCTTTGTCAGGCTCCGAAACCACTTGTGCGATCTGCGACCGGTATTTGGAAATAATAGCTGCCGTGCCGTCCCGGCTATCTCCGTCGATAACAATGTATTCAATATCGGTATAGGTTTGCCCCAGCACCGAATGTATGGTTTCTTCCAGGGTTTTTGCGCTGTTGTAGCAAACGGTAATGATGCTAACCTTCACGATGTGATTTTTCGTTCACGAACCAACACGGCCGGGGTGCCGCGGTAAATCTGGTAGGCTTCAAGGTCGGTGGTGGCTGTGCTCCCGGCGCTGAGCACTGCGTGGGATTTGCCGGTTACACCCGGACAAACCAGGGCGCCTGCGCCAATCCATACGCCGTTTTCCAGGGTGATGTTGCCCACCATGAGGTCGAATGTGGACAGTGAATAGTTATGGTTGCCGCAAAGCAGCATGGCTCCCTGAGAAATACAGCAATCGCTGCCAATGCTAACCTTTCCAAGGTTGTCTATCCAAACGCTCTCGCCAATCCAGCTGTCAGTGCCAATGGTCAGGTTCCATGGATATTTAACATTCACGCGGGGTTTGATAACCACGCCTTTGCCAATATCAGCGCCAAAAAGGCGTAACAAGGCCCTTCTCCATCCGCTGCCCGGGAAAAAGGACATCATTAACCAGGAATTGCAGGCATGCCACAGGGCGCGAACCAGCGCACTCCGGCCGGGCTTGTACCAGCTGTTGTCAAAATGCCTGTGTTGGGTAGTGCCTTGCATGGTGCAAATTTGGGTTTAGTTTGCCAATCTACCAACCTGTTTTTTTATGGACCTGTTTCCAAGCCAAAGCATTACCAGGGTTGTTATTAGTCCGGAGAGCAATGCCCCGGGCCATCCCATGTGGGGAAGCTCAAACCCGCTGTTGCTGAATGCCCGGTCAATCAGCCATTGCAGCAAGGCGAAAAGCAGGCAGGCGATTGTGAGGGAAATGCCCAGGTTTCGCAGGATGAACAATTGGTAGGGCCTGATGATTTTTTGGAGGCTGAACCCGAGCCAGTGCAGGGTTTGTATTTCGTATGCCGAACGGTATGCCAGCAGTTGGTTGTATTGCAAAAAACCAAGCATTGCAAGTCCTATGATGAACAGCCCCAGGGTTACCACCAGCATTAGCAGCAGTTCCAGCAGCAGTTGCGACTGCCCGGCTTTCATTTTTTCCTGATTCAGTTCGTAGTCTTTGGTTTGCAAAAATTGCAACAATTCAGGAGATGCAGGGTTGTCGGCATGCAATATTAACCTGCCGGGCCGGGGCGCAGCTCCGTCGGCAAAGGTGGTGTTGGCATATTCCATGAAGGAATTGGGCACCAGGATGGCCTGAATGCGGTTTGAAAAACCGGCTATGCTGCCCCGGAATTGCGCGGTTTTGCCATTTCCGGATACCTCCAGGTAGAACTGGATGGACTTGAGCATGTTTTCCGGAATCACCGGCATGTTTTGTCCGGAGGCAAATCCATGGTTGTATTGTTTGATGAACTCAGCAGGAACTACCACAGGAACGGTTTTCATGCCGGGTTTCCATTGCCATTCCTGGGTTGATACATCCAAAAACCTGTTGGGCACAGCCTCAAAAAACAGGTCGGTTTTCATGAGTTGTCCGCTGAAACCGGCAATGCTGGCCGATAGTTCCATGCTGGCTTTGAATTTAGACGGAAGGAATGCCCCAACATCGTCTACCGATTTCAGGTCATTGAGCGCAGCAATCTCCCCCTGATCGAAGGTGGGAGCGCCACCCAGTGTGTGCAGCAGGTTTACCTTTTTTGAAATAACCAGGTAATCGCCACGCAACAATTCTTTTTCCTGCATCAGGGAGCGCACGTCAATCCAAAGCTGCATGCCCAGCATCAATATCAACAGGCCAATGCCGGAGCCAATCAGGGCAATCCACAATTGCAACGGACTGGTTTTGCTCAACAGCAAGGCAGAAAGGGTGCGGTTTTTCATAGTTCCAGCCATTGAAAATCGTTAAACAAACCGCTGTGTCCCAGCGCTGTGGCAATGATGCCGGCCTGCTGCCGTTCGGCGGTTTCCAAAATGAGGTCCATGGCCAGTTTGGCATTGAATTCATCCAAGTGGCTGAAGGGTTCGTCCAGCAGCAGCCATTGAAACGGACGGCTCAAGCTGCGAATCAGCGCAATGCGCTGTTGCTGGCCCAGACTAAGCTTGCGACAAGGTTTTTGCAAATGCTCCTGCACCCCCATTTTTCGGGCCATGGCCAGGATGTCGGCCTCGTTTATGGCTGTTATCGGGCTCAGGCAAATGTTTTCCATTGCCGTGAGGTCGGGAAAAAGGCGCAAATCCTGAAACAGACAGCTGATATCTTTCGAACGCAGTTCCGCAAAGGCCCCATCGTTAAGGGTTCGCAGGTTGGTTTCGTCAAAAAACACATCGCCGCGGTAATCTTTTCTGATGCCGCAAACCATGTTCAGCAATGTGGTCTTGCCCTTGCCGGATGTTGCGCTGATGACATAGTGTTTCCCTTTAAACAACACCAGGTTTTGGCGCCAGATACTGCCTTGTGTTGGGGTATCTGCCATGGGTTCGGGAATGGCTTTGTAAAAATGAATCAGGTTCACGCTTGTAGCGGCTAATTTACGGTTTTGTTTTTGGTATCCCAACTTAATTCCAGTTTGAATGATGCTGATGATCCTTCTATCTGCAATGTTGTATTTGGGAATTGATCCGGGTTTGTCAGCTGGTTGATGGCCGGAAAGGCTTTCGCCGTTGCAAACAGGAAGAGTGGTGACTGTCGCGTGGGCATGCTTGATACGCCACTTGTGTTTTCTGGCCTTATGCGCAGGCATTGCTCCACCTGCATTTCCAGCCCCAGTCCGAATAGCGGGTATTTGCCGTTAACCTGCGGTAGCCCCTGTTTGGCAAGGAATGTCATTGTTTCCTGTGGGTTCAGGTTTGTGCCCAGCAGCAGTTCCCAGTCGTTTTCGCCATCGGCTTTGGATAGTTTTGCGTTGCCGTTGAGCAGGCTCAATAAGGGGTTTTCTTCGTTGCCTCCAATGGCGGATAAACTCCGCAATCCTTCGGGTTTGAGGGATAATTGCAGGTATAGCTGCAGGTTTTGGCTTTTTGGCGCATCATCGGAGCAGGCAAGTGCAGCGGGCTTGTCATTGAACAGTTTTTTCAACTCTGCCTGACCTTCTTTCACCACGGCATTCATGGTTAGTCTGTTTGGCGAAGCCGAAATGGTGCCCGTCAGCATTAAGTTTCGGGGCAACAATGTTCCCACGGCCATGATGGCAGTATTTGGCTTGTCGGCAGTCCACATTTCCATGGCCAGCGCGGGTTTTAGCATGAACGAAGACGATGGGTTCGATTCATCCCACCATGCGGTCACTGGTTTGCTTGTTTTGCCCTGCCAGATATTCATAAGGTACGTTTCTCCGGCGCTTAATTGGTAGCTTAGCAGCGCGGCATCTTTGTTCCAGGAGATGTAGCAGCCGGTTTGCAATTCGGTAAAGCGGATGTCTCCGGATGTCTCAATGCTGCTGCCGGCCAATCGGGTGGCCTCTATAAATTCGTTAAACAGTTCTTGATTTTCAAGCGGCAAGAATAACGCATATCCGGCCCCCATGGAGGTGTAGTTCCCAAACATCAGCAAGGGCTGGTTTGTAGCGAGGCCGCATGCTTCCGGAGATCCGGAAATGCGTTTCAGCATTTTATCCGACAAGCCAAAACGTTCTTTGGCCTGGGTTGCCTTTTTGGTCATTAACTGCAGCCAGTCTGCAGGTTGAATATTGGCAGCAAATGCGGCATTGGAAGGCAGGTAGGGTAAGAGGGAAGGGTGTTTTGGGCGAAGCAGGAAATACAAGAGGCCTGCAATCAATAAGCCCGGCAGAATTAGCAATATGAGGCTACGTTTGCGCATTTTGAAAGGGTTAAGTACCTGAAGGCAAACGGGTGTCCAGCACATCGCGCAGGCCCATGGCTACCAGGTTGAAAGCCATCACCAGCGCCATGATGGCCATGCCGGGAACCAAGGCGAGGTAGGCGTTGTCTAAAACGAGGTTGCCAAGGTGTTCCTTCACCATCATTCCCCAGCTGGGTGTTGGTGGTGCCAGCCCCAAACCAAGAAAGCTGAGTCCGCTTTCCAGCAAAATAGCGGCTGCAAAATTGGTGGTTGCCATCACCGTCAGCGATCCTTTGAGGTTGGGCAACAGGTGCTTGCGCATGATGTATAGCGGCGAAAATCCGGTGATGATGGCAGAAAGAATAAACTCTTTTTGTCGCAATTGCAATGTTTGGCCGCGCACCACACGGGCTACTTCAACCCATGTGCTAAGGCCTGTAGCCAGCAATACCTGCCAGAAACCTTTTCCAAATGCAAAGCTCAATCCCAACGCTATCAGGAGTGTTGGCACGGACCAGAAAACAGCAATCAACCAGGATAGCAGGCTGTCTGTTCTTCCGCCAAAATAACCCGCTGCCATGCCAATCAGGGTGCCAATGAAAAGGGAAATAACCACACTGACAAGGCCAACGGTGAGCGAAACCCTGCCACCAATAATCAATCGGCTGAGCATGTCCCTGCCAAAGCGGTCTGTGCCAAGCAGGGCATGGCTGGTATGTGTGTAATTGCCGTTTTTATCCGCTATCAGGGATTTAACCGAGATGGATTTTATTGCCTGCTCACCAAGGATGGTGTAGGTAATGCTGTCTTTGTTTTCGGCGATAACGTTGCATGGAATGACGGTGCCGCTGCTGTTGGAGCCTGTGAGCCAATCGGTGTAGGATGTTGGTAAGGCTTCGCCGGAAAGCAGGTATGTGTAGGTGAAACCGGGTGCCTGGTTTGCCAGTTCAGGAACCAGGCGGTTGCAGTCTTTGGTTTTATCTGGGGTGATAAGGTAGCCGAGCAACGCCGGAATGGCAAAAAGGAGCATTAAGCTTATGCCAATCTTAAAGGCGTTTTTCTTCCACAACCGGCTAAGCATGTTTGCAAATGTATGGATTATGCACAGATTACAGGGATAGGAATTTCAACAAATCCAGTAGGCTGAACCAAATATTTTTAACGGATTTTACTTGCATTATACGTGTAATAGTTGTATATTTACTTTTGGTCAATTTATGGAAACATTCAGCAACATCAATTACATCCAATGTTTGGAAACCCTCCAGCAACCTGAATATCAGTCGGTGAAACTGATTGTTTTGGATCTTGATGATACCCTGACAGAAACGCATTACACACCTTTGCCCCAAAAGGAACCTGATGTTCAGTTTGGTTTTTTTTATGTTTACGAAAAAACGGATTTACAAAACTTTTTGAAAACCCTTCAAAGCCAATACAGGATTGGATTGTGGTCTGCATCTAAAGCGGCATATATCCATAAAATCATAGACAATACCATTCTAAAGGAATTTGATTTTGAATTTGTGATGACCCGCCGGCATTGCAAGCGCAAATATGGTCAGTATGGAGATATTACTTACCTAAAAGACCTGAGCCGTATTGATGGATTTACCCTTCAGGAATTGCTGATTGTTGATGATACCCCAAAAGGGATATTGCCGATGGAAAGATGCTTAAAGATTGGAACAGGGAATGGTTAACCAACCCCGATTTTCTGTTCTTCTGTGGCTTTTCTGCGCAAATCCAAGGCCACAATCACCGCGGTAAAGGCCCAAAAGGGGACGGCAATTTTATCATACTGACTGTAGTTGTTCAAAAAGGCATGTACGTAGTAAGTAATAAGTCCCAGCAGGGCCATGGTGGCTGTTATGCGCAATTTGCGGTCTTCGCTTAGGTAAATGGTGCGGAAGGCCGTAGCCACAGTCAGCAATGTAATGCCTATCCAAAGGGCCATTCCCAAAAACCCGGTTTCGCTCATGGCGCTGAAATATTCGCTGTGGGCATCGCCAAGGTCGCCAACATTGGTGCTGATGATGGTCATTTCGCTGCTTTGTTGAAACGGACCATATTGAAAAACATAGGTTCCGGGGCCGAAGCCAAACAAAGGGCGTTCAGAAACCATGCGCGCCGCACAGCGCCAGCGGTTGATGCGTTCCATATTGCTGGGGTCTGTGGTGATGTTGCTTACCGATTTTACGTGGCCTTCCAGTTCATCGCTGCTGCCTTGTTTGTTGGCTTCCAGATCATACAACAGCTTTTCCTGGTTCACGATTCCGTAAACAGACACTGCGCCAAATACCAGCATCAGCCAGTAAAATTTGATGCGCAACCTCAATATGAAATATACGCCAATGGCAGCAATCAAACTTAGCCAGGTGGCACGTGTGTAGCTTACCACAATGCCAAACAACAATATCAGCAAAAAGAAACCCAATACGGGTGCCCATCCCGGTTTAATACCAAAAACAGCACCATTGAAGGTGTAGAACACCAGTATGCTTACACAAAAGGCAATGGCCGCCGCATACATGCCGTGGTCGGGGAAAAATGGCCAGCTGATGCCGTAGGAGGCGCTGCGTATGAAGCCATCGGCTGCGTGCTTTACGAGGGTGTATATCACCAGGATTAGCGTGCAAACAGTGATGGCATTGAAGAAATAGTAAATGTTGCGCGGATTGCGAAACAGCCATATTGCGCCCAGAAAAAATACCACAATATACCAGGTTCTTGCCAGGCTGAATTTAACACTCACCATGGGCATGCTGCTAAATACCGAGGATAGCCACAACCAAAAAACATAGGCCAGTACCAATAGCACCAGCGGGTGTCTGAGGGGGCTCAAATCAATCTTTTTCAGTAGGAAAAATCGGAATATCAGCAGCAGAAAAATCCATACAATTAGTGGTTCTGTAGGCAATGCCAGGCCCAGCCCTCCTCCAATATCGCTGATGTTGATGGAAAGGGGTGCCAGTGCGCCGGTAAGCAGGATGAAATTTTCGGTTCTGTAGATGGAAAAGACCAGCACCGCAATGGCAACCGGAATCAAAAAAACGGTATAGCTGCCCCACATGGCGGCCCACATGCCTGCCAGGCCGGTGAGCAATGCCAGCAAATACAACCCATAAGGTGATTGCGGTGTGAGGTGCTTGTTAAGCAACGGATTTCTTGCGGTTCAGGTACAAAACTTCGTACAGCAACAACAGCACCGAAATGGATGCAAACGTGGTTAGCAGCGTCATCAGCACCACGAGCGTGCGCTTGGGCCAGGCCTTAATCTCCGGTTTGGATGCAGCACTCACCGTGAATTTGTGGGATAGGTTTTCCTTAACATCCACAAGGCGCTTCTCGTATTGGGCAATCAAATCACTCTCCTTCACCGCTTCCTGTTGTATCAGTTCGTTCAGGGCAATAAAATCGCCACCATGGCTGATGAGGGTGTTTTGCTGCTCCAGAAGGTCCTTTACGCGGCCCAGCTGGCCGGTTGCCTGTGCCTTATATATTTCTTCGGCAAGTGCTCGGCTCTGTTCTTCGTAATTGGTGATGCCTTTTTCACCCAGTCCGCGTAGCTGGTCTTTTAGTCCCTGCAGTTTGTTTTGTTTTTCTTTCAAAGCGCGCTCCACAATGGCCAGGGCCGGGTCTGCTACCTGTTTCTGTATTTCGGTTTTCACGGTGTCGTAAAGCGCAGCAATGCCATTGGCAATGTTGGCGGCCATTTGAGGGTCTTCGTCCAGCACCTCAATTTTAATGCTGAGGTAGCGTGTGCGGCTGAAGTTGATGTTTTCTTCTATTTTGTATTCCAAAGCTGTTTGCGGGTGTGCTTCGGTTTTTGGATCAATTCCGTAATGCTTCAGCAGGTTGAAGTTGCGGACAAGCCTGCCTTGCAACTCACCGCTTTGCAGCACCTGAAGGGCTTTTTCTGCTTCTTCTTCTTCACCAAATTCCAGGGGATCCTTTTGGCGCTGGCTCAATTCGGTGAGCAGCGCGTTGGAAATAGAGTTATTGGTGGTGGGGTAAAAAATGTGGGTTGCTTTGTATTTTGGCTTGGTAATCAGCGGGCTGCTAATCAATACTGACAGCAGGCCTGCGGCAATACAGACAATAAAAATAACCTTGCGCCAGCGCCAAAAGAAATTGACTACATCCGCGAGGTTGATCGGTTTTTGAACGTCTTCTGCTTGAATGAGATTATCGGTTGAACCCAGGTTGAATTTCATAGTTTGAACTGGCAAAGTTACAAAACGCAATCACTTAACCGAATATTGTGTTTCGGTTATTTGGATTATCCACAGGTTTTGCCCGATTAAATATCGAAAAAGCGCAGCACGCTTTCGTACTCGTTGTTGTCCTGCGGCCTGAAATCTTCAGACATATAAGCATCTTCGGTTTTGAAGCCAAACCGGCTCAGGGAGGCAACAATACCCTTCACCAGGGTGGTGTTGAGTTTTAAGCTTACCAATAGGTTTCCGGCTTCTGTTTGGTTAACCATCATGCCAAGCACCTTTGCCCCATTTTCTTCCACCAGCCGCATGAGGTGCGAAGGTGCAAAATCGCGGGGTTCCACCATCACAACCAGCACCGCACCAACGCCCTTGTAGGTGAGCGATTGCGAAATCAATTCGTGGATTTTGCGCTGATCGATAATGCCAATAACCTGTTGCTGCTCGTTAATCACGGCCATCACCTCCAAATCTGCTGCCACCATCAGGGGAATAACCTCGTAAAGGTGCTGCTGCTGACCCACTTGTGGCGCATGCGGGTTAAACGGCAATATTTCCGACAGGCGAAGATCCGATTTTTCCTGCACCAGGTTAATGGCGCGGGCATAGTTGTGCAGGCGGTTGTTGTCCACTACCGGCAATTCCGATACCCGCATGGCAAGCATATATTCCAATGCAGCGGAAACCGTGTCGGTTAGGCGCAATGGCGATAATGAATCATGGACGAGAGAACCTGCAATCATGCTAATGCAAATATAACGTTTGCCAAGTAGCTTTTGTTGCTAGATTCCTGCCCGATTTGTAAAATATTGGCAATATTGAATAGCCTACCAAGTGTGGCTGTCTTCATTGTGCCAGGTGTTGTGCAGTTTCATGGCAGTTTCCAGCAATGTGCGTGCACATCCCTGGCCGCCATTGGTGGGCAATACCTGGTTGCAAATGGCAAGAATATCGGAGGCTGCATCGGCAGGGCAAACAGAAAGGCCCGCGCGTTGCAATACCGGCAGATCGGGCATGTCGTCGCCTGTGTAGGCTACATCCGATGGGTTTACCCCAAAATCGCTGCATACTTTTTCGAATGCGGCTACCTTGTTTTTCTGGCCCAGATAAATTTCCTGAATGCCGAGTCCACGAAACCTTTTGAGCATGCCCTCGCTGTTTCCACCACTGATAATGGCAATGTTGTAGCCTTGCTTCACCGCATGCTGCAAGGCATAGCCATCCTTGATGTTCACACTCCTGAGCATGTGCCCTTCCTCGGTTACCAGCACCGTTCCCGGGGTAAGCACGCCATCAATGTCAAAGATAAACGTTCTGATACCATGAAGTTTTTGCAAAGTGGTTGGATTCATGGGGCAAATTTCATGGAAAAAGACGGAAGAAACGCATGCCGTGGAAATATGGTTAAATAACAAAACACCCAAACCTAAGAGCGCACGGAGGTTAATCCTTTTTTCTGCCGCCTAGCAAGGGAGAATCATCCCCTAGCAGTCCCATTTTATATTGAAACATGATACCCAGTTCATTGCTCTTGGTAATCCATATTTCGGCATTGGGGCCTTCGTATTTTGCTTTAATAGCAGTATGCAAATAATGCAGCCATATTTCAAAATGTTTGGCGGTTAACCCCAGTTTGGTATGTGGCTCAAAAGCACTGCCCTTGTAGGGATTATTGGCCGCATCTATACCCAACACAAAACACCAGAACATGAAAATCCGGGGTAAGTGCTCTTCCAAATCCAGATGCGAAAATACCGGTGCGGTGAATTCATCCTCCAGCAATTTCCTGTAATGCTCCCGCACCACCCATTCTACGTCTGATTTATTGGTTATGTCGGGCATGTTGGTTTAGTGGTTTAATAGTTTAGTGGTTTAATAGTTTAATAGTTATGTAGTCTGTTAGTTTATTGGTGAAATTTCATGAATTTAATGAAAGAATACAGAAATAATTCATATATAAAGCATCCAATTTATTTTTCAATAATTGTTTCCAATAAATCGCTCTCAAAGACAGCCTTGGGAGATACCACAGTTTCGTTAAGCGGAATGTTATTGCCGTAGCGATTTTTCATGGTATTTTTTACAATATCACTGGTAAGATCAAAATCGCTGAGTTTTTCCAGTTTACCTACTTCGATACCTGCACCCCTTTTGTATATTTTCCATATTAGTTCAGAGCAATAAATACTTTCATCACTCCACCCGAAAAGCATATCATAATTTTTACCATTAAGTTTTTCACCCTCCACTTTCATTTTTTTTAGTACATCAGTTGTTAAGATGATAGCTGCTTTTTTAAGTCTTTTGACAATGTATTTACCACCAGTACCGCGGGCAATCCAGGCATTAAGAGGGGTTGTTTTAACAGGTTGAACGGCTTCATAAACATAAAACGCATTGCCAATCTTATAAATTATACCACAATGGGAGTATGTTGATTTTGTAGCGAGTTGTATTGCCTTACTTTGACCTGAACGAGATGTTTGGAAGATTAGGTCTCCATCCTGTATTTGCGTTTTATCTGTAGCGCTTTTATGTGCTGGAGAATCGACCTGCCTATTAATTCGTTTGGAATAATAAATGACGGCCATCAAAAGTATCAAACCTAAAATGACAATCAGAATCCATATTGGTTTTTTCATTTCTATGTTTACTTAAACAAAGTTATTGTTATTTATTTAGGAGAAATACAGCCTTAGAAGTTATTGCGATTGTCTATTGGTTTATTTGCCGCATTTAATAATTATCAATAAATTAAATCAACACACATTTATTTAGATTTTAACTGCGTTAAGTGTATTTTTCAACTATCGACTGTAAACTGTCACGCCAAATCAGTGCGTCCTGGTCATGTCTTCCGGCGTCACAACGATAAAATCAGCAAGGCCTTTGTTTTCCGCATCCAGGGTTTTTAGCTGGGTTTGCAACGCGGTGCTGATGGTAACGATTTTCAAAGCAGGATTCAGCTTTTTCAGGTACCAGTAAATGCTTTGGTAATTGTTGCTGTGGTAGGCGCCGTTGTAGTGAATAAATATACTTCCCGGCTTGTGGTTTTTCATGATAAAATGCGCCATGGTGGCGTCTTTAATCGCTTGCGCTTTTGGCAGGTTGGGGCCGCCGTGCATGCCCACCGCTTTGCCAATTTCGGCATAGCAGGGCAAGGTGCTGTCATACATTGGCGGCAAGGGCGCTACCCAGCTTTTTTGCAATGCAGAGAGGGTGTCCAGCGCTTCAAAACCACCACGGAATACCGCACTTGCAAACTTGCGGGGAATGTTGGTGGCCACAAACGGAATGCGCTTTTCGCGGGCAAAATCCAGCAGGGGTTTGTAATCGGTTTTGTGGTTGGGCCAAGGCCGGGCGGTTTTCTGGAAATCCTTTTCAGGGAGGCTGTCAAACACATAGCGATCCACCACGGTTTGCACATCGGCCTCGAACATTTCGGCGCCCAGTTCCATGTTGGGTTTTGCCGCATAAACATCGCGGGTGCTCTCAAACTGTAGCCAGTGCACAATGGGGTTGTCGTGGTATTCGCCAAAAAGTACAATATCTGCACCCTGCATGGCTTTCAGCATCGCTGCGTAGTTTGTTTTTTTGGCTTTGCCGGAGAACAGCGTGTATGCGGGTTTGTCCTGGGCTTTCAGCACGGAAATGCCTAGCAATAGCGCAATGAACAGCAGTGATTTTTCCATATTTACCAACCCAATACCCAGGCAAAAATGAGCGGAGCCACAATGGTGGCATCGCTTTCCACAATGAACTTGGGTGTGTTTACATCCAGCTTGCCCCAGGTGATTTTTTCGTTGGGAACCGCACCGCTGTAGCTTCCGTAGCTGGTGGTGCTGTCGCTGATCTGGCAGAAATAGCTCCAGAATGGAACGTTGTGCCATTCCAGGTCCTGATACATCATGGGGACCACGCAAATGGGGAAATCGCCGGCAATGCCGCCACCAATCTGGAAAAAGCCTACGCCTTTGCCACTGCTGTTGTTGCGGTACCAGTCTGCCAGCCAAACCATATATTCAATACCACTTTTCATGGTGCTGGCTTTCATTTCGTTTTTGATGATGTAACTGGCGAAAATATTGCCCATGGTGCTGTCTTCCCATCCGGGTACCACGATTGGCAGGTTCTTTTCTGCGGCGGCCAGCATCCAGCTGTTTTTTGGGTCTATTTCGTAGTATTGCTCAAGCTCGCCCGAAAGCAGCATTTTGTACATGTATTCGTGCGGAAAATAGCGCTCCCCTTTGTCGTCGGCATCTTTCCAAACGCCATGGATATGCTTTTGTAGCCTGCGGAAGGCTTCTTCCTCGGGTATGCAGGTGTCGGTAACGCGGTTGTAGTGGTTTTCCAGCAAATCCCATTCGTCCTGCGGACTCAGATCGCGGTAATTGGGCACCCGTTTGTAATGGCTGTGCGCCACCAGGTTCATGATGTCTTCTTCCAGGTTTGCTCCTGTGCAGCTGATGATGTCAATTTTATCCTGGCGAATCATTTCGGCAAGGCTTTTGCCCAATTCGGCAGTACTCATGGCTCCGGCAAGCGTAACCATCATTTTGCCTCCTTCGGTAAGGTGTGTTTCATATCCCTTGGCAGCATCCACCAGGGCAGCTGCATTGAAATGCAGGTAATGCTGCTCTACAAACTGAGAAATAGGACCTTTTTGTGTCATGATGGCAAAATTACGATTTATTGAGCAGGTATTTGGGGGTAAAGTTGTTACTTTGTAGTAAAGCAACCTATGAAACTACCTAAAATTGTTTTTGCACTGGCATTGCTGCTGTCGCTGATGCAGTCTCAGGGCTGCAAACATGAGCCGGTGATTGTCCTAACTGCAGCCGATTCAGCCATTTGTTTTGAACGGGATATCCTTCCCATTTTTGTGAGCAGTTGTGCCAAAAGCGGTTGCCACGATCAGGTAACTGCAAAAGAAGAGGTAATATTGAATAACTGGCAGGGTATTATGGCGGCAGGGGTGAAGCCGGGTAATCCAAAGGATAGCAAAGTATTCGAAGAGATTCAGGAAGATATGGGTGGCCCTGCTTATGGTAATCTGAACGCAGACCAAATACTCCTCATTCGCAAATGGATTATGCTGGGAGCGAAGAACACCACCAATTGCCCCAGTGATTGCGATAGCACTCAGTTTAAATATTCAACCGCTATCAAGCCCCTAATCGATAAATACTGTATCGGTTGTCATTCCTATCCCAATGCATCGGCTTCGGTAGAACTCTCCTCTCATGCAGGGGTGGCAGCGTCTGCAGCCGGAGGTGTTTTGCTCAACAGCCTAAAACACACGACCAACTGGATGCCCAAAGGAGGGAATAAATTGAGTGATTGCGAAATCAGGCAATTTGAAAAATGGATCAATGCCGGAACCCCGAATGATTAAGCATCTATATATTGCTGTAATTATTATGGCTACTGCTTCATCGTGTTATTACGATAATCAGCAGGACCTGTATCCCGGACAGGCGCAGTGCGATACGGCCAACGTTGGTTTTGCCAAAAATATTAAGCCTTTGATTGACGCCCAATGCGTGGGTTGCCACAATACTGCCGCGCCCACCGCCGGTGTGGCCTTGTCTACCCACGCCGAAATTCTGGTGTATGCTAAAAGCGGGCAGCTGTATGGCGTACTGGCCAGGATAGCACCCTACACACAACAACAGTTTATGCCGCCCGGCGGTGCTAAATGGAACGATTGCAATTTGTCTAAATTAAAATCCTGGATTGATAAAGGTGCGCCGAATAATTAATTACATTGTATTAATCATTTGTTTTTCAACAAATGTATATGCACAAAACGATAGTGCTGTAAATGTTCCTCCTGCAGTGGTTGAAGATGATCAATATATCACCCCTGGTATTTTAATTCTACGCAGAAACATTCACCATAGTTTCCGTATCATCAACGGGCATGGCACGCCCACGCTGGATAAAAAACAGCTGGAATTTTGCATACAACACCGTTTTGGTTTGCTGAGTTCTGGTTATGAAGGTGCGTGGGGTTTGGACCAAAGTAACATCCGCATAGGCTTGGATTACGGACTAAATCGTAATATTACGATAGGGGTTGGCCGCAGTGGTCTTGGCAAAACGAGTAATGGCTATATTAAATGGGGAATCGTGAAACCCAATGGTATAAATCAATATGCAACGTCGTTAACTTGGCTCAGCGATATGGCCTACGTGTTTGAAAAGAATACCTCAGGCCTCACACCTTACTACAATACACACAGAATCAATTATACCCACCAGTTGCTGATCAGCAGGAATTTCTCAATAGGAGGAAGACACATGTTCATGCTGCAGCTGGCACCTACGCTGGTGCACCGCAATTTGGTAGCAACATCCGATGACGCCAACGATGTGCCTTTGCTGGTTGGAAATGTGCGTTACCGCATCAATGACCACATACACCTAACCGGTGAATTTGTGCAGGTGTTTAATAAGCAGATAACCCAAAATAGCAAGCCCGCTGCGGGTATAGGACTGGAGTTCTGGACTGCAGGTCATGCCTTTCAGTTTACCTTCAACAATGCCAATGCTCTGAATGAATTTCGCTACATGACCGGAGATAATGGTAGTTTTGGCAAAGGCGATATTCGCCTGGGATTCAATATTGTGAGGCGCTGGTAAATTACTTCTCGCCCAACCACCAAATGGGTCTGAAACGGCGCTGCCTGGTGGCAAATGCGCTTACCTTGGATTCGATAAATGCCATGGCTTCCTCCACATCATCGGTGATGCAGAGCATATCGTCGTCTTCGGGTGAAATGGTTCGTTTCCCGCGCATGGTGTGCATTTGGTCAATAATGGGTTGCCAGTAATCTTTGCCCATAAGCACCACCGGAAACCAAGGTATTTTCTTGGTTTGAATCAGGGTTAGGGCCTCAAACATTTCATCGATGGTGCCAAATCCGCCGGGCATGATCACAAAGCCAAAGGAGTATTTGAACAGCAGAACTTTGCGCACAAAGAAATAGCGGATTTCCACCCAGCGATCCAGGTATGGGTTGGGGTCCTGCTCGAAGGGAAGGGTGATATTCACCCCGATGCTTTTGGCACCTGCATCCTGGGCGCCACGGTTGGCCGCTTCCATGATGCCGGGCCCTCCGCCGGTAACGATGCCAAAGCCCAGTTTTCCGATACGCGCACTCACTTCCCTCGCCATCTTATAGTAGGCATGGTCTTCGCCAAACCTTGCAGAGCCAAAAACCGTGATGCACGGCCCTAAAAAGTGCAGCTTTCTGTAGCCCTTCAAAAAATCAAACAGCACGATTAAAATGAAGCGCAATTCGTACCAGCGGCTATGTGGACCCTGCAGGTATCCTACATCCAGTTTGCTGTTTTGTTTTTTTTCGGTTTGGGGTTCGGTCATAAAAAAATGCCCACCAAAGTTAGTGGGCATTTTGTAATAATTGTTGGTGATAATCAGAAACGCTCGAACTGCGAGAAAAAGAAGTTTCCTTCAATGTCTGCATTTTCGTCGCTGTCGCTACCATGAACGGCATTGGCATCAATGCTTTTGGCGTATAGGTTGCGGATGGTTCCGGGCTCTGCCTTCTGGGGGTCGGTTGCGCCAATGATTTTGCGGAAATCTTCTACAGCATTGTCTTTCTCAAGAATGGCTGCATAGATAGGTCCGCTTGTCATGAAGCTAACCAAATCTCCAAAGAAAGGGCGCTCGCGGTGAATGCCGTAGAAATTTCCGGCCATTTCGGTGCTAAGGTTGGTGTACTTCAATGCCACGACTTTAAAGCCGGCCTGAATGAAGTGATCAAGAATTTTGCCTGCATGTCCGTTTGCAACGGCATCTGGCTTAATCATGGTAAAAGTGCGGTTGGTTGCCATAGTTGTTCACGCCGTAATAAGCAAAAAGTGTGCCTAATTCTGTTTTTGAAAAAGTTGAGGTGCTTCTATGTAGAGACATTACTTTACCAGTGAAATTTAAGTTGGCATTTAGACAATGCCGCTGTCACAAAATCACATCCGGTAAATACCCTTTATCAGAAAGGACTAAACATCCCTCCGCCGCCACTGGCACTTAAAACAACAATAGCAGTCAACAACGCCAATAAAATTAAACCCAATAAAACATGGCCAGGGGTAATTTTATTGGATGATTTATTTTTCATGAGTTTATTCAGCCAACCGGTCAGTGCCAAAATAAAGGCGATGCAAAGCAGTATAAAACCGAGGAGGATAATGAGGATGCCTAATTCGAAAAGCGTAATCGGGCTAAACAGGATTAACAGCCCTCCCAACGACATTATGGAGGCACTCACTAAATACAGCCTGCTGGCTTGTTTTAATGTTTTTGATTTATCATTTCCAGAATATTTATTACCAATATTTTGCTTCAATGAATACCCTGATTTAGCTCTTTTATTAACTGCCTTTAACTCCGTTATATCCTGCAGCAAGGTTGTTCTCTTACCCTGCTTTTTCTCGGATATTTGAAGCCGATTGAATAAAATTTCCCTCTCTACATGCACAGGCTTTTCAGTCACTAATTCCGGTAATTCTTCCGCTACTTTTGTGGATGAGCCGTGTACCGGTTTGTTTCCGTTGAACCCTCCGCCAAAACGGTCGTGGGTATAGGTTCTCTTTACGCCGCAAGCTCCCATTATCAGCACAAGGAGGGAAAAGATGAGTAAGTTCAGTTTAGTTTTTTTCATGTTTTATGCGTTTTTTAATAAGAAAGTATTCAAAGGTGTTCCCAATACATTGGTAAAGGAATGAAAATGCCAGGTACAATGTCAGCAAATAAACCACGGAAATCTCGTGAATATTTGTCCAGGGCAAAAATACCATAAATAGCAATAGTCGCAAGGTTTCCCATCCATTGAAATGGTTGTATTGGTTGTTCTTGATTATCAGCGCGGTCTGGGTAATGGATGTGATACACAGCGCCATGCAATACCATAGCGCAGCGGGTGACAATAAATCTTTATAAAACAATATGGCCACAAATCCAGGTACACAACACAGCAATTGCATATAGGCGTATTTTCGGTCTGGGTTTTTAGAATCCAGCGGGTTCCAAAAAGGCCTGGGATTGAGGTCTGTGTTGTTTTTGGGTTTCCATTCCGGCGGCATAAACAATAGTTTTAATTTGTTGAAAAAACCGGGTGTTTTTATCACCCCATTCCATAAATACTGGTAGTGAAACAATATCGCATTCATGGGATTGTTGTCTGTGTAGGAAGCCTTAATTCCATACTGAACAGTTTCTGTTTCTTCCTGAAAAGTGCCAAAGAATTTATCCCATATAATTAATATAGAGCCATAATTTTTATCAATATAAATATCGTTCTTGCCATGATGCACGCGGTGATGGGAGGGTGTTACCAGTATTTTTTCCAGCCAACCCAGTTTTGGGATGTAGGTGGTGTGCACCAAAAAATCCCAAATGCCGGAAACCTTTAGCGAGATAACCAGAAGCAAGGGGTCAAAACCAAGGATGGGCAGCAGCATCCAAAAGAGTATGCGGTTTAGGCCCTGAAACAAGGACGTGCGAAAACCGTTGGAAAAATTGAACAGCTCCGAAGAGTGGTGGGTGATATGGCCGGCCCAAAGGATATTGATGCGGTGCGAAAAACGGTGGTACCAATAGGAGAGGAAATCGATGGCAAAAAAGGCATAAACCCATTGCTGCCAGTTCATAGACAGGGTGCAGATGCGGAAATGGTGGTAAGAGAAATGCAGGCCTGCATAGAGCGCGCCGAAGTAAAACAGAGAGCCAAACTGGTCGTAGGCGCCAATGGCCATGTTGGTGATGGTGTTGCCTGCGTTGTATCGGTGGTCATTTTTCTTTAGGCTGTAGCGCCATTCCAGTGCTACCATCAGCAGAAAAACGGGTATGAGCAGTGCGGTGTAATTGAGCATAATACTTTCTCCAACAAAGTAATCGCATTGTGGAACTGCCACATTACGACTTTGGTCATGTGACGAGGATCATGCACCCAAACAATGCAAGGGAAGGAGTTGGTTTGCGGCATTCGGGACCCTTCCGTTGCGATGCGCGGTTTTTATGCCGTCAGATTTGCGATAATCCGTAAATAAAAATGAGGAGGTGGGAGGAATTGCGTAAAAATTGCAGAGACGCGCCATTGCGCTCTGCAATTTTAAACATCATTATTTATTTCACATACCCATTTAGCTGGATTTTGGGATATATAATTCCTGACAGCATCCAGTTCTGCCTGATCGCGGATAATACGGTCGTGGTAAAGGCGCTGCCAGGCAAATGCAATGTTTTTTTGGTTTGTAAAACGTTTTACCGATGATTTAAACGCACGTATAACGGCAGCCAGGTTTCCCGATTGCGGGCCGAATTCATTGGGTTTCCATTCGGTTTTGTTGGGATTGTTAAAAAACAAAATACCGTGAATGTGATCGGGCATAACAACAAACGCATCCAATTGCACAAACGGATAATGTTGTGGTATTTGTAACCAATATTCATTTGCAATCAGGCCGGTTGCGGTGGGTTGTAGAGCCGCGCAATTGCGCGTCTCTACGATTTCCCCGAAATAATGCAACCGGTTTTTCGTGCAAATGGTTACAAAATACCACCCGTCGGCGCCGTAATCATACCCCGGCAAACGGTTTGTGGCAATACGGTATTTATTGTTGAATTTGGCGGGCATTTATTATTTTCCCTCACGCATTTTAATATTATACCTAACCCCAACATTTCCGCCTAAATAACCACCCCTGACACCCCAAAGCTGCTCAGTTTTTACATTTTGTTCATCATCAGAATTACCATGAGCCATATATAAATAATACCCTGAAAATGTCAAATCTAAATTGTATTGGTGTTGTGAATAAAAACGAATATTTGCGACAAAACAAGCGAAGTGCGTAAATATGACAAAAATAAATCGCCGGTGATGATAACTGTCGGCAGGGGGTTGGCCCAAATGCAACGGCTATAACGTTTCTTTGCTGCTTTCATCCCATGGCCGCTAACAAAATCCAAATACACCAGCATTGCGTAAATGAACTAAACAGCCGCATGATGGCAGCAACGGAGGCATTGGCTACCCTGCGTGAGTCAGTTACGGCCGATACCAAAAGCAGCATGGGCGACAAGTATGAAACCGGCCGGGAAATGGCGAATCAGGAAATGCAAAAATTGCAGGCCACGATGCACGAAACAAAGCAATCGCTGTTGCAGCTAAACAGCATTGATGTTGCCAAAACATGCCTGCAGGCAAGCCAGGGCGCCCTGGTGGTTACCGATAAAATGGTGTTTTATATGGCAGCCCCCCTCGGTAAAGTGAATGTTGAAGGGCAGGCTGTGATGGTAATTTCTTTTCAGTCGCCTGTAGGCAAGGCTATGTTGGGAAAGCTTGCCGGCGAAACCTTCACCCTGAATGCTGTGGCATACCGCATTGATTCGGTTTGTTAATGCCCTTCGGCAAAATCTGTTAAATAGCCATAAGCAGCGGTTAATGCTCCGCCCTGGGCAATGGTAGCTCCGGTAATCATACGGCTGTTTACAGCCAGCAGTTCGGGTAGTACATATTGCAGCAAATGCTCACCAAATTCTTCGCTGGCATCGCAGGGCAGTTCGTTGGGCAGGTTGCTCACGGCCATGATGTCTATGCTGTCTTCCGTGTAAGGCTCGCAGGGTTGTTGCTTGCTGCGGCTCCAGCCAATCACTGGATCCTTTATGCTGGTGGCTTTCCAGGTAATGGGCACGCTGCCATCCACATCACAGCTGATATCCGCAATCACTTTTATCCTGAAACCGGGATCTGCTGTGTCTGCTTTCTCAAATAGTGGTGGTAAATCGGCGGTCCAGAAGATGCCGTTCATGAGGATGTCGGTATGGGGAAGGAAATCCCTGAAGCTGCTTGCGTATTCGTGGTGGTTGGCATAGAAATGCTGTGTATCCCAGGCTTTGCCATCCTTGTGCCTGTATATTTCGGGGCTGTTGAGGTGCACAAAAACAGGTTCATCGTGATTGCGGTGAATAAATTGGTAGGGCGTAACTTCCCGGATACGAAGGTTGCGCAGAAAATCCAGCGATCCATTGGCCACGCGGCCGCCGCCGGTGAGCACAATCTTAATGTTTCCAATATCCACGGCACCTGCCTGCTGCAGCAATTCGCGGTAATCCTCGCATTGCCATGCGGGTTTAAGGTTGAAAAGGCCTGTTTTTTTGCCCCATGTGAGCAATCCATTGTATGCACCCACAATGCCGGCAAAGCGCCCAAAGCCAAGAACGCGCTGTCCATTTTCCCATTTCAGGGTTTCATAATCCACCAGGCGAATCTGTTTTTTGATTATAACCTGCAGCATTTCCCGGTTATAGGGTTGCTTTTTGATGGTGTGCGAAAAGAAAAAATAGGTTTTGTCAGCTATCAAATGATCTTTTGGTACTTCCTTAATGCCCAGCAGCACATCGCAATCGCTGACGTCGGTTTGCACAGAAATGCCTGCTTCCGCATAATCTTCGTCACCGAAACACCTGTCAGGAGAGGATTCGGCAACAACCGTCACCTGAGGCCATCTGTTCATCAAAGCGGCGCACTGCACGGGGGTGAGGGCTACCCGCACATCGGCTGGTGATTTTCGTTCTCGGATGAGGGCAATTTTCATGTACTGCAAATGTCGTGGATTTTGTAAATTTGGCAACGTTTAATCTATTGTTCATTAGCGCCGCCTTTTACCAGCCAAGCCATGTGTTTTTCCTATTCCGTTAATTTTAAAGCAGCAGCCCTGCAAAGCAGGCTGAACCTGACGGAGGCCGTAACATTGCCTTCGCCAGGGTATTTTATCAGTGCATTTACCCATCCTGTGATGCCCGTGATTGCTGCCAACCTTACACTGCATCCCGCCTACATGCAGTGGGGCCTGATACCGGAATGGGTGAAAACGCCTGAAAAAGCACTTGAAATAAGGGAGTACGGATTGAATGCCAGGGGCGAAACCATCCACGATAAACCGATGTTTCACCACGCGTTTGAACGGCACCGAATCCTGGTTCCCATGGCTGGATTTTATGAATGGCAGGAACACAACAAACGCAAATACCCATACTACATCAAACCCAGCCATGAAGATTTTTTCCTGGTAGCCGGAATTGCTTCCCACTGGGTGAATACCGAAACCGGCGAAACGATGGGTACCTTTGCCATTGTTACCTGCCCTTCGGGACCACTGATGAGCAACATCCACAACAGCAAAAAAAGACAACCGTTGATTTTAACACCCGAAAACTGGCTTTCCTGGATTGAAGGAGCCGAAGATCAGGCGCTGGAACTGGTGAAGCCCTGCAGCGACGATTTGCTGCAAGCCATCCCCATATCGCCGCTGGCAAGCCATGTACGCGAGAATAGGAATGTGCCCGAGGTGCAATCCCCATGGGTGTATCCCGAACTTTCTCCCGGACTTTTCTAACAAACTTCAATGCAACATAAATCCAGAAACATCAACATGCTGCTACCCTTGCTATGGTTGCTGGTGGCCTGCATGGCCACGCCAGATAAGAAGGCGAATTCAACAACCGCGGTAATCCCTGCAAAGCAAGCTGCTGACCGCGATACACAAATAAGCATCCATGGCATTGCCTTTTGGGTGCAATCTCCGGCCGATTCGGTAATTTGTGTGGGCGATCTTTTGTTATTGCCGGGTTGGGACTTTACCAATCGCAAGTGGTGCGACAGTACTGATGTTTGCAAAACCGCACTGAAAAAGGGATACAGGGTGCTTGCTCCACAAATGATGCGCAGTGTGTATGCTACCAGGTATTTTCCTGAAACCCGAGCAGACCTTAAGCGTTATCCCACCCTTGCACAGCTGGATTCCGCCATTGAGGGCCTTTCACTGAACCATGGCTTTTTCAAGCAGCACAATCTGGTGCTAGGGCTGAGCACAGGAGCACGCGGGGTGGCCTTGCTGTGCGAGCGTAAACCCGGTTTTTTTCATGCAGCAGCGGCACTCAGCGGCGATTATAACCAGGTGGCCATGCCGGGCGATAACCTCATGCGGCTTACCTATGGCAATTACGCACAGTTTGCCAAACGATGGAAAAATACAGACAATCCGCAAACAGCGGCTGATAGCCTAAAAACGCCGTTATACCTGGGTCATGGAGCCAGAGACCGTGTTGTACCTGTGTCCCAGACACGCGAATTTAATGCAGCCCTGGCCAAGCGCACCGCGCCGCAATCACCGGTGGTTTTGCATATAAATCCTGCTGCCGGCCACACCTTTGGCTATTGGAGAAGCGAGCTGCCTGCAGTTTGGGATTTTTTCATGCGCCATCCCCAATAACATTATTGTTGAACGCGCTGTAGCTTAACCACCGGGTAGCCCAGTTTTTTTGCGGTTTCTACGTAGTCGTTGTAAACATCATCGGGCATGGTTTTTTCACGAGACAAAATCCACAGGTAATCGTTTCCGGGTCCGCCAACCAGCACATATTTATACCCCGGGTCCAGGCGGTGCACCCAGTATGGAGCGCTGAAAGGCCAGAAGAACTGCACCCGCAGCTTTCCGGGTTCGGCAGCATCCGGCATCCAGGCGCGGCCATTTGCCTCTTTCCATTTGCCTTCGGGTGTTTTGCCGCGGTTGGTAACGGCAATTTTCCCATTTTTCTTTAGGGTATAGGTAGCAGTTACAAACTGCAGGTTTTTTTCAAAAAAATGGGGGAAACGGGCAATTTCATACCAAACACCGGCATAGCGCTCGATGCTCAATTCCTTTGCCGTCTGCTTTGGTGGGGTACTCATACAGCTAAGTCCAAATATACTCAATAAAAATAGGGGAACTCTCACGGTTATCGAAATAACAACAATCGAATGAAATGGTTGGTGTTTTAAGTCAGCCTAAGCAAATATTTCCATTACCTTTGCTTCGTTTTATGCTTAAAGCTTTCGCCCTGCCGCTAGCGGTACTGATGGCTTGCTGTTCCGGTAATACCCGAAAACAAGCTGTTCAGGATACTGCTTCCCAAAAGCCAAAGAATGTGGTTAAACAACCTTTGGCCATGCTTCCGGTCGACTCTTCATTGACCCATTTTT
Source organism: Flavobacteriales bacterium (assembly GCA_947487055.1). GTDB lineage: Bacteria > Bacteroidota > Bacteroidia > NS11-12g > UBA955 > RGEC01. Next base: position 25,919 of record CANKVN010000004.1, on the reverse strand, counting down.
CGCGCTTTATCGCCGGGATGCCAAATCCCGTTGGTCGCACAAAAAGTACTTTCTGGGCCGGATATGCCGCAGCCAATGACCAGAAATGGAAAACCCTGCAGGATCATATAGGTAGCCCCATACAGTCATGGGTAAAACAGGCCGCCCTGGAAAAAAGCACCGATCCCAAAACCCTTTTTTATCCGTTTGCCGGTGGTGATTATTACTACGCACATTCATTTTTCCCCAAAGCCGATACCGTTATCATGATTGGGCTTGAGCCTGTGGGTTCTGTGTTTGATCCCAATGTTCAAACCGATACCGACCTCGCTGTTTATTACCAAAACCTGCCCAACAGCCTGTTTTTTCCGCATCGCCTTGGATTTTTCAGAACCAAAAGCATGGCCGTTGATTTCAGGAAAGGCCTGCTAAACGGGACCTTGCATACCGTATTGTTTTACCTGGCTCGTTTTGATGCCAAAATCCATTATCTAAATCATTTTAATCTGGATAAAGAAGGCAAAGAAGTTGCTTTGGTCAACCAGCCCAAACAAAGTGCGATGGCTTATCGCATAGGCTACAGCCTCCCAGGTGATTCCCAGGTGCGCACCGTGGTTTATTTCAGCTACGATGCCAGCAACCAGAACCTGGCCGCTAACCCACAACTTATGCTGTGGTTGAATCGCCGGGATAAGGTGCAAACTTTCTTTAAAGCAGCCAGCTATTTGATGCATTACGATGCTTTCAGTACCATCCGCAGCTTTGTATCTGCCCACACCGTGCGTCTGTTGCAGGACGACAGTGGTTTGCCTTACAGATTCATGGTTTCAAACGGTTTTGATGTTAATCTGCTGGGTGCCTACACCCGCACCATTGCTCTGTTTGGAAGGGAATTTCAGCCCGATTTAAAAACAGCTTACGAAAAGGCAAAGCCGGCAACATTGCCATTCCTGATCGGCTACAACGCTGAATTTAAGGAATGTAACCTGCAATCTGCCAGAAAAGCGAAATGACAGCAGAACATTTCATTCAGTTCAAAGCCTTTCCTGCAGAACCTTTTCAAGACAATGCCGAAATCATTATTGCATTGCTTGGCGAATATCCCTTCACCACCTTCGAAACCGATGAAAGCGGCGTAAGTGCGTTTGCCGAAGCCGATGCTATTACCCAATCCGAACTGGATGAAGCAGCCCTGCAAATAGCCGATTTCTGCACGAAAGCATGTGAAACCACACAGGTTGAAAAGCAAAACTGGAACGAGGCCTGGGAAAAGAATTTTTTTGATCCCATCACCATCGATGGGCAAATACATATCCGTGCGCCATTTCATCCGGAAGGGCCGGCTGTGCCTTATACCATCACCATCACACCACGCATGAGCTTTGGAACCGGGCACCACCGCACCACCCAGCTGATGCTGAGTAATATGCTCAAAGAAGCTGAAAGTTTTAACAACAGTAAGGTGCTTGACATGGGTTGTGGGACCGGGGTTTTGGCTGTAGCTGCCGAAAAATTTGGTGCCGCTGAAATTGTTGGGATAGACAATGAATCCTGGGCTGCGGAAAATGCGGTGGAGAATGCCCTTGCCAATGGCTGCCAGAGGTTCTCGGCATTGCATGGTGATGCAAGTGCATTGTCGTCCGTGGTGCCTGCCACATTTGATGTGGTGCTGGCCAATATTCACCTTAACGTGCTGTTGAACGATGGTGCCACATACTGGCAGGTGCTGAAACCCGGTGGATTGCTATTTTTATCCGGTTTTTACCTGCAGGATTTATCCATCATTACCGACTATTATCAGTCGCTGGGCGCCGAACTCCTTTACCATCAAGGCATGGAAGATTGGTGTGCCGTTGTTTTCAGAAAATAATCCACAGGGTTGGTGAACAAGATGTGAGAAGCTTGCATTGCAGGCTTTGTATATTTGTTGTTCTTGTCTGACGTTATCAAATTATTGCCGGATTCGGTTGCAAACCAAATTGCTGCCGGAGAAGTTGTGCAGCGCCCTGCCAGCGCTGTTAAAGAGCTGTTGGAAAACTGCCTTGATGCCGGTGCAACCGATATTCGCTTGCTGATAAAAGACGGCGGATCCACGTTGATTCAGGTAATCGACAATGGCAAAGGCATGAGCGAAACCGATGCACGTATGTGCTGGGAACGCCATGCCACAAGCAAAATCAGCACTGCCCTGGATTTATTTTCCCTGAATACCTATGGCTTCAGGGGTGAGGCGCTTGCGAGCATTGCGGCTGTGGCGCAGGTGGAAATGAAAACACGCCGGGCACAAGACGATACCGCTGTTTTTATGCGCATAGAAGGCAGCAGGGTGCTCGAGCAAACCCTCACCGCAGCCCCGCAAGGGACCAGTATTGCCGTAAAAAACCTATTCTTTAACATTCCCGCCCGCCGCAATTTTTTGAAATCCATTTCGGTGGAAACCAAACACATCATTGAAGAGTTTCAGCGGCAGGCACTGGCGCACCCCAATGTGGCTTTTAGCATGTATAACCAGGGTGCCGAGGTTTATGAGTTAAAACCGGGAACGCTGAAACAGCGCATAGCAGAAGTCTTGTCCAGAAAGAAAGAGGATGATTTGCTTCAGCTAAATGAAGATACAGAAATGGTGCAGCTTACAGGCTATGTGGGTGCACCATCGGCCAGCCGCAAAACCCGCGGAGAGCAATACCTGTTTGTGAATGGACGCTTTATCCGGAGTGCCTATTTTCAGCACGCCATTCAGTCGGCATACGCCGGCCTGGCGGAAGATGGCACTTTCCCGCTGTTTTGCCTCTTCCTGCATATCGATCCGGCCAAGGTGGATGTGAATGTGCACCCCACCAAAACCGAGGTTAAATTCGAAGACGAAAAACACATTTACAACATTATCAAGGCCGCCGTGAGGAAGGTGCTTGGCCAGTTTGTGGTGCAGCCCGATATGGATATTTTTGGCGGTATGGGCGGCTTGGAAGCCATGCTTGGCGGCACGCCCTCCGGGGAAGTTAACCGCGGCGGTTTTCAGGATTTTCAAAACCCGGTTTCCCCAAAATCCTACAATCCATTTGATGGCGGTTACACGCGCTCCAACAACCAGGATTGGCAAAAAATACTGGGCTCAATAGAACAATCAAGCACGGTAACCACACCCAGTAAAGGGGAATTTACGGAGGAAATTTCCTTGCCCCCAGAAGCGGAAATACGGATAGAATCTGTGTTTCCGGTTTACAATACCTACTTGGCGGCGAAAATTAACGGAGCGCTTTATCTGGTAGATAAAAGGGCTGCGCATGTGAAAGTGCTTTTCGATGGATTTCTTGCCGGTTTGAAAAAACAGGCGGGCCATTGCCAACAGCTGCTTTTTCCGCTTACACTAGAGCTTAATCCCGCCGCATTGCATACGGCCCTTGACCTGCTGGAAGATTTCCGTTTCCTTGGGTTTGATATCAATCATTTCGGAGGCCATACCCTCATCATCAACGGCATTCCTGCAGCCCTAGGACGCAGGCAGGAAGCCAGGGTGGTGGAAGCCATGCTGGAAGATTATCACCAAACGCAGGGAGATTTAAAACTGGATAAACACCATAGTCTGGCACTCTCTCTGGCCCGTCAGGCGGCCATCACAGCCGATCAGTCCATGAGCGCTGCCGAAGCAGAACAATTGCTGCTTCAGCTGTTTTCACTGGCAGAAAAACAAATAGGGCCGGATAACAAGCCGGTTTGGATTAAATTTGGAACCGAATTCCTTTTTGAGTTGTTTCGCAAAAACAAATATTGATGTTTAACCATATACCTCCCGGGCTAAGAAATATTGTCATTGTCATCGTTTTGGTGGGAATGGCCCAGATTGCTTTGCCCAATGTGGGTATAGATCCCATAAACCTGTACTTGTTTTACCCGGACAGCGACTGGTTTAAACCATGGCAGCTTATTTCTCACATGTTTGCCCATGGCGGATTTACCCACTTCCTCTTCAATGTAATTGCCCTTGTTTCCTTTGGTGGAATTATTGAATACAAACTGGGAACACGCAGGTTTTTGATTTTGTATTTTCTTAGTGGGTTGGGTGCTGTGCTGCTCCATTTTGCCAGTGTTGGATACGAGGTATGGCAACTTACAGGTTCATTGTTCCCAAACGCGGAAGGATTATTGCCTTCCGGTGGTATGGTTGCGGGTGTTCGCATTGGCGAGAAAGTCGTGAGCTATGGCCCCATGCTGGGTGCCAGTGGCGCCATTTATGGTGTTATGGCTGCTTTTGCATTCTTCTATCCCGATGAGGAAATGGTTTTCATGTTCATTCCTTACCCCATCAAAGCCAAGTATTTGGTGCCCATAATTGTGGGTTTGGATTTGGTGTTTGGTTTCACCAACATTGAAGGAGATCCCATTGCTCACTTTGCCCACCTGGGTGGTGCAATAGCCGGTTACCTTACCGTGCGCATCTGGTTCCGCAAGTGGGTTCGAAACAAATGGTAATAATATGGCATTTTCATTTCTAGGCGCTACTGTCAATCCACTAAACCAAAGAAATCCTGCGGTTGTCAACCTCATCATTTGGTGTGTGGCTGCGTGGGTGCTCACCGCGCTTTTGAATTTCGTGGCGCCGGCCCTGGTAACCAGTTTGATGTTTACACCCAATCTGGATTTGTTCCTGCACCAGCCATGGTCCCTGTTTAGCTATATTTTTCTCCACCAGGGGTTTGTTCACCTGTTCGTAAATATGCTTTGGCTGTTCTTCATTGGCAGCATTCTGGAGGATATGACCGGCAAAACCCATGTGTGGAAACTCTTTATTGGAGGGGGTGTAGCCGGAGCTTTGCTGTTTATGCTGGTTTATCAGCTTTTTTATCACAGTTCCGCACCTGCACTCATGGTGGGCGCGTCCGGCGGGGTTACTGCCATTATTGTAGGGACCGCCACGCTTTCCCCCAATTATCAAATATTGCTTTTTGGAATTCTGCCGGTAGAACTGGTCTGGATCGCTGCAATTCGTGTGTTTCTGGATTTGCTCGGGGCTTCAGGTCCTGTAAACCAAGGTGGTTATATCTGTCATCTTGGCGGCGCTGCTTTTGGCCTGTTGTATATGCTGCATACCAAAGGGAAAATCCATATTCCCGGGGTTGACTGGCTGGGAAACACCGTAAAAAAATGGTTTTCCCGAAAACCCGCCAAACCCCGCCGTACCGCCAGGGTGAATATCCGCAACAGCGAAGCCAAATCATCCTCCACAACCGTAAATCAGGCAGAAATAGACCGCATCCTGGATAAAATAAACGCTACGGGTTACGACAGTTTAACCAAGGCAGAAAAAGAAGAATTGTTTAAAGCGGGCTCTTGAAAATGGTGGTACGAATATTGAATTTGCTGGTTTTCCCCTTAACGCTGGTCACAGGCCTGTTGCTGGGGGCTTCCATGCTTTCGCCCTTTGTTCATCCGTCCATTTCGTCCTGGTTTCAGGTGCTTGGACTGGCTTTCCCTATACTGTTTTTAATTAACTTGCTGTTTCTGCTTTACTGGTGGTTGCAATTGCGCTTAAAGCTTATTTTTCCGCTCTGCATGGCCATCCTGGGTTTGAACAGCATGAGCAAATATGCCCAGTACACCGGGGAACAAGCTGCGCCAAGCACCGGGCCTGTGAAGGTGGGAAGCGTCAATGCGCAGCTGTTTGGTGCTTACCAGAACCGCTGGTTTTTCGATACGGTAGCCGGGGTGTTGAAAGCCAAAAACCTGGATGTGGTTTGCCTTCAGGAGGTGTATGCCAAAAAAGATTTGGAAGGCAATGCCCTCAAACTGCGCCGTCAGGCCGGTTTTAAGCACCATATTTTGCACCGCCTGGTACCCGAACGCAATTATGGCATGATGATCCTGAGCCAGCACCCGATTGTGGGCAGCGGCAGGGTGGATTTTCCCGGAAATACCGGCAACATGGCCATTTTTGCCGATTTGCTTGTGGGGGAAGACACCATCAGGGTATACAATGTGCATTTGCAATCCATTCGCTTTCGCAAAACAGATTACGATTTTGTGAACGGTTCTGATAATCCGAATAAATCCAACCTGGAGCAGGGCAAAGGCCTGTTGCGCCGTATGCGGGATGCCTATGAAAAACGGGCATCGCAGTCCGAAGCTGTGGCCGCACACCTGAAAAATGCTACTGGGGTTCAGGTGGTTTGCGGCGATTTTAATGATGTGCCTTTGAGCTATGCCTATCGAACTGTTTCAAAAGACCTGCACGATGCGTTTCGCGAAGCGGGAAATGGCATTGAGCGCACCTATCTTGGGCCGTTTCCAAGCTTTAGGATTGACTATATTTTGTTTTCCAAAAATATGGCCTGCAGCCAATACAGCAGCACCTCCGAGATTCCCGGAGACCACAAGTTGATTCTCGCAGATTTATACCTGCGGAAAAAACCCTGAAAAGGGAATGGTTTGTGGCCTTATATTTGCGCCACGTTTCAAGAACAAAACCATGCCATATTTCTTTACTTCAGAATCCGTATCGGAAGGCCATCCAGACAAGGTTGCAGACCAGATATCCGACGCGCTGATTGACCATTTTCTTGCTTATGACCCCAACAGCAAAGTGGCCTGTGAAACCTTGGTTACCACAGGACAGGTTGTGCTTGCCGGTGAGGTGAAATCCAAAGCTGTGCTCGATGTTCAGCATATCGCCAGGGAAGCCATTGCCAAAATTGGTTACACCAAAAGCGAATATATGTTTGATGCCAACAGCTGCGGAATCCTGAGCGCCATTCACGAACAAAGCCCCGATATCAATCAGGGTGTTGACCGTAAAAGCAAACAGGACCAAGGTGCCGGTGATCAGGGAATGATGTTTGGCTACGCCAGCAAAGAAACCGATGATTACATGCCCCTGGCCATCCGCATTGCCCACCTTTTGCTGGAAGAGCTTGCCGTGATTCGCCGCGAAGGCAAAAAGATGACATACCTGCGCCCGGATGCCAAAAGCCAGGTTACCATTGAGTATAACGACGACCATAAGCCCATGCGCATCGATACCATCGTGCTCTCTACGCAGCATGATGACTGGGTTCAGCCCAAATCAGGAAAATCGGCCGATGTGAAGAAAGCCGATGATCGAATGCTGAAAGCCATCGATGATGATGTTAAAAACATCCTTGTTCCCAGGGTGATGAAATTGTTGCCCAAGCGTGTGCAGGCTTTATTTGGAAAGGATATCACCTACCACGTAAACCCAACAGGTAAATTTGTAATCGGTGGTCCACACGGCGATACAGGCCTCACAGGCCGCAAAATCATTGTGGATACTTACGGTGGTAAAGGTGCTCACGGTGGTGGTGCATTCAGCGGTAAAGATCCGAGCAAGGTAGACCGCTCTGCGGCTTATGCTACCCGCCACATCGCAAAAAACCTCGTGGCTGCCGGTGTTTGCGACCAAATCCTGGTTCAGGTTTCCTACGCCATCGGCGTGGCTGATCCTGTAGGTTTGTTTGTGGATACTTATGGTACTTCCAAAGTGAATATGACTGACGGTCAGATTGCTGATACCATCCTCAAAATGAAGGAATTTAGCCTTCGTCCATACGATATCGAAACCCGCTTTAACCTGCGCACCCCGATTTACCTGGAAACTGCAGCTTATGGACATATGGGCCGCGAACCGAAAGAAATGACCAAGACCTTTAACAAGGGCAAGGACAACGAATTGAAAATAAAGGTGAAGTTGTTCCCTTGGGAAGAACTCAATGCAGCAGCGGCTGTAAAAAAGGCCTTTAAATTGAAATAAACGCAATATGATTGCTTGAAAATCCCGGCTTGCCGGGATTTTTTTATGGAAGGCCCCATATCCCCGGGTTTAAACCCGGGGATATGGGGCCTTCGTGTATTTATTCCTGTACACCTTAGGGGTCTGTGGCCCAATTGTGGTATACCTTGTATAACTTTGCATTTCACTTATGTGCGGAATTGTTGCCTATATCGGCCATCGCGAGGCCTACCCAATTATCATTAAAGGGCTTAAACGCCTTGAATATCGTGGTTATGACAGTGCCGGAGTGGCCCTGTTGAATGGCGATTTACGCATTTACAAACAAAAAGGAAAGGTGGCAGACCTGGAAACAGCTGTAGCCGGACAAAATACCCATGCCAAAATCGGTATGGGGCACACCCGCTGGGCCACCCATGGTGCCCCCAACGATGTGAACGCACACCCACACCTCAGCCAAAGCGGAGATTTAGCGGTTATTCACAACGGAATTATCGAAAACTACGCTACCTTGAAAGAGGGGCTTGTCCGCCGCGGTCACACCTTTAGCAGCGATACAGATACGGAAGTGCTCATTCACCTCATCGAAGATATTATGGTGAATGCTGAACTAAGCCTGCACGAAGCGGTGCGCGTGGCCCTAAAGCAGGTGGTTGGCGCTTATGCCATTGTAATTTTGAGCCAGAACCACCCCGAGCACCTGATTGCTGCCCGCAAGGGAAGCCCGCTGGTGGTGGGGATTGGCAAAGAACGCGGAGAGTTTTTTATGGCCAGCGATGCCACACCCATTGTGGAATATACCCGCCAGGTGGTGTACCTCAACGATGGTGAAATAGCCATTGTGGAAAACGATGAACTCACCATCAAAACCATTGATAACGAAATCCAGACGCCCTATATCCACGAGCTGGAAATGAACCTGGAGCAGCTTGAAAAAGGCGGTTATCCGCATTTCATGCTCAAGGAAATATACGAACAGCCCAAAAGCATACTCGACAGTTTCCGCGGCCGTATCAACACCATGAGCGGCGAAATCATCATGCGCAGCATCCGTGATTATGAAGAGAAACTCAAAAACATCAACCGCCTTATACTGATTGGTTGCGGTACCAGCTGGCATGCCGGCCTGGTTGCCGAATATTTGTTTGAAGAATATGCCCGCATTCCTGTAGAGGTGGAATATGCGAGCGAATTTCGTTACCGAAACCCGGTAATTTATGGCGATGACCTGATTGTGGCCATTTCGCAGAGCGGCGAAACCGCAGATACCCTTGCAGCAATGGAACTTGCCAAAAACAAAGGCGCCACCGTGTTTGGGGTGTGCAATGTTGTGGGCAGCAGCATTCCCCGCATGAGCCATGCAGGAGCTTACACCCATGCCGGCCCTGAGATTGGTGTTGCAAGTACCAAGGCATTTACCGCTCAGGTAACCGTATTGGCCATCATTGCCATGGCCATGGGCAAATTGCGCGGCGTACTTACCGCAGAGCAAATGCGTTCCCTGATGTATGAGCTGGAAAGCATTCCGGAAAAGGTGGAGCGGGCGCTGAAACTCAATGATGAAATTGTTAAACTCAGCGAGTTGTATAAAGACTCACACAACTTCCTGTATTTGGGCAGGGGATATAACTTCCCGGTTGCTTTGGAAGGTGCGCTTAAACTGAAAGAAATAAGCTACATACACGCCGAAGGATACCCCGCAGCTGAAATGAAGCACGGTCCCATTGCCCTGATTGATGAAAATATGCCTGTGGTGGTGATTGCCACCAACAGCGCGCATTACGAAAAAGTGGTAAGCAACATTCAGGAAGTGAAAGCCCGCAAAGGCAAAATTATTGCCATTGTTACTGAAGGAAATTCAGGGCTGAATGACCTCGCCGACCACATTATAGAAGTGCCCGAAACCGAAGAAAGCCTGAGTCCGCTAATCAATACCATTCCTTTGCAGTTGCTAAGTTACCACATTGCAGTAATGCGCGGTTGCAACGTGGATCAGCCGAGGAATCTGGCGAAGAGTGTTACCGTGGAGTAATTGCCAATAGGCGGTGTTCCAGTGTTACATCATTTTGAATGGAGTAACATTTAAATTTGTCTGACAAGCTAAATCCATTAACATGAATTTTTCCATTTTATATGTCATAATTTCTTTGGCTTTTATCTCATCCTGTGTCAATAAAAACAATACCGTAGCAGTTGCCATAGACCCTAATGAATTAAAGAAAACCGAAGTCGAAAATATGGATAGCCTTGCAATAAAAGGGTTCAATATTTTAGAAAATCCATACTCTAAGAAAATATTAGTCTACCAATATCTAATAAGTCAGTTTTGCTCGTTTGCGTTGTTCTGCATTGCATACTAAAATGAATATTTAATTTCGAATTGGGCTAATTAATATTCCTCAAAGTTGTATCTTTGAGCCGATATGATTAATAAAAGACTATTTATTTGTATTGCCCTTATTTCCTTTTGGAGTAATGCATTTTCTCAAAAAGTGATTACTAAGTACTGGGGATGGACCAAAGTGATTAAAGAACAATATCAGGTAGATCCCTATGGTACAAAAAATGGCTATTATAAATACTATAATGAGTTGGGTACCTTACTTAATTTTTACAACTGGAAAGATGGCAAACTGAATGGAGTTTGTACTGATTATACCCTATATCAGGACTATAATACGGCAACCTGCAATGGCAGACCGATGAAAGAGACTTTTTATGTTGATGGTGAGCAAAAATGGGAAAAGGAATATAAATGCAAGGATGCTGCATACTGGTTGTATAGAAAGGTGGAAAAGAATAGTGAGGGTGGTGCCAATTATCAAACCTGGTTTGCCAACGGGAAAACAGATATTAAGTATAAAACATTGGCATATCAGGGCCGGGAATACAGGCATGGCTACAGTGTTGAATACCATGAAAATGGCAAAATAGCAGAAGGCGGTGAATACCAATACGGCGCCAAGGTAGGTCGTCACTTCGCAACATTTGATGACAATGATACCCTCAGCAGTTACTGGTACCTGGCCGGTGAAATTAAACAAGGCTACAAAAAAGATCAGGAAGGTAATTTGAGTGAGGTTATCGTAACCAACGATTCATTTACGGAACAGCATGTTCGCACCTACACCAATGGAATTATATCCCGCGCCAAGGTGCGGAAAACCATGCCGTTTCAATATACATGTTCTCTTAGCGAAGGCGAGGTGAAACCAAAGAACAGGCTTGACATTCTATTTTTGGGTGGAAAATGTGCTATGGCGAAGAACCCATTTGAAAACAATGACGATTCATACATCGCTGTGGATTCTGTTTTCGAAAATGGCAAATTGAAAGACATTTTCAAATATTCCTACATGGCACTGCCAAAAAAGGAATATGATCGGGAGGTTAAATATAAAGTATTGGCAGATACATTGATTGAAGCCATTAACCTAATCAATGCAAAAACGGAACTCGAAAACAAATATTACAACGCCATGTATCAGGCGGTTACAATGGTGAATCGGAAGTTTATATTGAATGGTTCACTAAAAAAGAAAAAATTGTATGAGGCTGTTCAGGAGTTGATCAATGAGTACGCATTTGCCCCCCAGTATATTGTAACGGCCAATATTGTTTCCGGTCCTGTAAAAGAGAAAGTTCTTACATTAAAGCCTATTCAATTTGGATTGTTTCAGGTGTTGGATAATGAAGGTGAATACTATCAATTGTTTCAAAAAAGCTATTTTTCTGGCTATAAGAAGTTGATGTGGGATAGTTTTGGTCCTGCCTCAGCCGTTTTGTCTTTTTATGCTGCTAATAATTTGAGCGACTATAAAACCTTGAAACAGGGAGATGATTTGCAATTAAAGTCAAATTATTCCACTTACAGTAACAGTTCAGTGCCCGATGCTTATAAAGTTGTGGAAGTGCGTAAGTCTACACTCAATAGCACGGAAGATTTGAATCGCATTGTGGCCGATTTGAATGTGATTTTAGAAGCGGCATTTAAATGGTTTGATACTCCTGACACAAAAGACCTGGAGAAACAGTTAAAAGCCACCAAAGATCCAAAAGAACTGAGGCGTTTGCTGGGTATTTAATGCTTGCAACCTGTTTGCTTGTAAAGCGAATTGGTCCTGGCAAGGGGTGTTTGTCAAGCTATGTTGTTTGAATCCCTGTGTTTCTCTCTGCGAGGGAAAACAAGGTTATAACCTTCTTTTCCCCTGACCTAAATACCATAACGGCATAATTTATGTAGCTTTGTTCCAATGATGCTTCTTCGGTTCATAGCAATTTTATTGTTGTTGGTTATGGGTAACCATGCCCATGCACAATGCATTTCCGGAGATTGTAATAATGGCCTGGGTACCATGCAATGGTATGGCGATATCTCGCAGTATACCGGCACCTGGCGGAATGGCAAAATGAATGGATCCGGTTTGATGACCTATGCCGATGGTTCCATATTTAAGGGTAACTGGGTTAGTGGCCGCCTGCACGGAAAAGGGGAAATGGCGTTTGCCGGTAAAAACAGAAACGGAACCCTTTTTCGCGATACCATCAAAGGCTTTTGGTACAATGATTCCGTTTATCCCAATGGCTTCACCAAAGGCAAACAGCAGGCTTCACTGTTTGTGATGAAAAAAGGCAATATTGATTCAGGCTTTGGTAAAATATACTGGCTGAATGGCAACCGCTATCAGGGCGAAATTAAGAAGGGACAGATGCATGGCAAGGGTAAATTAACCATTAGTAAAAACGGCGATTTGCCCGTTTTTGATATTCTCGGTGAATGCGTTTACGAAGGGGAGTTCAGCAAGGGTTACATGCAGGGAAGCGGCAAAATTACCCGTGATGGCATCCTGGAAAAAGAAGGCCAGTTTGAAATGAACGTGTACCTCGGCGACGATTAATCGCTGTGCAATGGATTATTTATCGTAGGTTGATTTTCCGGTATACCGGCCTTCGAAATCGTAATATTTAATATAACTGCCATCCTTGATGAGAATGGCGGCTGCAGATACATTTTTAATGTATTTATCACTGCCCAGGTAAATGGATTTTCCGGTGTATACGGCTTGGTCATTATAGATCTTGGCATAGCTCCCGTCTTTAATGACAATGTATTTGCCGTTATAGCCTTCCAGTGTTTTGTTGCTGCCTAAATAAATTGATTTCCCGGTATACCGTGCCTGATCATTGTATATTTTAGCATAGCTGCCATCAATTTTAACTTCGCCAATTTGTGCATTTGCGGTTTGAAACAAAGCAAAAATGATGAGGGAAAGGAGTGCGATTTTTTTCATAAAATAGTAATCAAAATTAATGAAAATAACTGGGTGTGACAATTTTAATGTGTTTGGTTTTTCCGCATTATATTTGTTTGGTAATGTTTGCAAAACAAAGACTCGTATTTTTATTATGGATGATGCCTCTTGTGGCAGCTGCGCAGCAGGTTTCCGGGTTTTTACCCAAGAAAATCATTGGCGGAAAAGGGGAGGTACTCACCATCACCGGTTCCGGTTTTGGTGCAAGCCGTGGCAACAATTATGTATCGTTTTTTAGGGAAGGTAACAGCTATTCGGATGCCACTGCAGGCGCAGGATTTAATTACCTGAGCTGGAGCAACACCGAAATTAAACTGGAAATGCCTGTTGCCTTTTCCAATAGGGTAAAGGTGGTTATCAATGGCCTTGATTGCTTTTCTGACGATACCCTTAAAGTCAAGGCCAACCTCGGTTACCGACAGGCCAATCCATTGTTGTATGACCTGCTCACCGACAACAACAAAAAAGGAGGCGTAACCTGGTTTGTGCACCCTGTATACTGGAACAGCCCGGAAATTAAACAGGCCATTGTGGATGTGGTTGCGGAGTTTCGTTGCAAAACGGGCGCAAACTACATTCTTGAGCCACTCACCAAATGGGTTCCCCTTAACCTTAGTCAGGGAATGCACATACTGGCGCCCGATTCAGCCCTTGGGGCTGTAGGTTATAACGACAGGTTGTGGGCTTCCTGCATTCTGGGTGCTGAAACCTTTTACCATGCGCAAACCCAATTATTGCGATTCAATACCAAGCAAAACTGATATTATGGAAAAGGACAGCCTCCTGCAGGTGCTGCCAAATTTCGCTACGTGCTGTTTCATGAAATGGGCCATTCGCGGGGACTGGGGCACGTAAACGAAGTAGGCGAAAGCATGTATCCCACCGTTACGCTGTTGCCCTCCGATAACTGGTGCAGCCGCGATTCCATCACCTCCGCAGAACGCAGCGCCATCAGCCATTATATTGGCCTGAGCCAGAACTTCGCTTTCCGGGGCTGCGGCATCACACCCATGAAACCCAATGCCGATTGCAAGGATGTGTTTGGACAGAATTTGGGAACCACCAATGCGCTTACTGCAATGGAAGGGGTTTTCTTTCCCAATCCTGCCATGGATTTCGTGCAATTGCGGTTTTCCGGAGACGCTACGGCTACCTTGTTTATTTGGGATACGCGTGGAAGGCTTTGCTTTCAGCAGGTGGTTCAGCCGCAACAACGCATCGATTTTCCCGCAGGCATGTCCACAGGCATTTATATGGCACAATTGCGCACCTTGCAGGGCAATCACACTGCCAGGCTTGTGGTGCAGCGCTAGGGCTTATTCAAAGCCGTTTACGCCACTAACGGTGGTGTACTTCAATACCAGGTTCTTGCTGGGATAAATGCGTTTAAACGCGCTCTGTGCCATCAGGGTTGCTTCGTGAAAACCGCAAAGGATCAGTTTTAACTTTCCGGGATAGGTGTTGATGTCGCCAATGGCATAAATGCCGGGTATGTTGGTGCTGTAATCCAGGGTATTTACCTCAATGGCGTTTTTATTTATTTGCAAGCCCCAGTCTGCAATGGGCCCAAGCTTGGGTGATAACCCAAACAGCGGCAAATAATAATCTGCCTGCAGGCTCATGTTTTCCTGGCCGGTTTGCTCAATAACCACCATTTCCAAATGGGTGTTGCCTTGAAGCCCAATGACTTCGCTGTTGGTGAGCAGCTTTATTTTTCCGGCAGCCGCCAAATCCATAACTTTTTGCACACTGTCCGGGTGGCCGCGGAATTCGGTCCTGCGATGCACCATGCATACCTCTTCTGCTACGGAAGCCAGGAATATGGTCCAGTCCAGCGCGCTGTCGCCGCCACCGGCAACCACAATAAGCTTATTGCGGTATTTTTCAGGGTCTTTTACAATGTAATCAACCCCGCTGTCTTCGTACTGTTCAAGGTTGGGAATTGGGGGTTTTCTGGGTTCAAAACAACCCAAACCACCCGCAATGGCAATGTTTGGGGCCTTGTGAATGGTTCCTTTGCTGGTAATTACTTCAAACATCCCGTCCTCATTCTGCCTGATGATTTCAGCACGTTCACCCAGGGTAAAGCCCGGCTTGAATGGCGCACTTTGCTGCATCAGGTTTTCGATTAAATCGCCTGCCAGTACAGAAGGAAATCCCGGAATATCGTAAATGGGTTTTTTGGGGTAAATCTCCGTTAGCTGGCCACCGGGCTGGGGCAAAGCATCGATTAAGTGGCAGCGCAACTTTAGCAGTCCGGCCTCAAATACGGTGAATAGGCCCACAGGTCCTGCACCGATGATGATGATGTCTGTTTCTATGATACCAGTCACTGCCTGCAAAGGTAGTGCAGTCCAAGCGCTCCACCGTGATATTATTCTGATTTTGATTTGTGCAAATATTTGGGGTTTGAACTATTGATAATATGGGCGTAATTGCATGAACAATGAAGGCAGCAGAACAAATTCTGGAAACGCAATTGGGAGCCGTGACATGGATACATATCCTATACCCCGATCTGCAGCAAATGGAAAAGTTTGCAGAAAAATATGGCATCAATGCATATCAGTTATCCGACAGTATGCAGCCAGGCCACCTGCCTAAATTCGAACAGCAGGAGCATTACCGCTTTCTGATATTGCGGGCACTCCTGCCAAAAATACCTGATAGGAACACTTCTATGGGGCACCTCTCCGGCAAAGTGGCATTTTTTTATAACCAGGAAAAAGTAATTACCATCTGCAGGCATCAGTTTAATTTTTTTGAGGATCTTGGGGATGACTATCAGTCTTCCGAGGAACTTGTAATTGCACTAATGATTCGCATTTTTCATACCTACGAAAGTCCATTGAAATTGCTATCTGACAAGGTGGATAATATTGAAAAAATAATTTTTCTGCGAAACTTTTCTCGCATTTCGCTTGAGGATTTGTATTTCCATAAAACCAAGACCCGTGTCATTAAAAAGCTATTGCAAATATCCCAGAATGTAATAGGGCAAATTCAACTTAAGGCTGAACACCAGTCGGCTTTTCAGGATGTAAAAGATAAAATATTCGGGTTGATTCTCGGCTTTGAGGAAACATTGGAAAATTCAAATAATTTATTGAATACCTATTTGTCCATCACTGCACGAAAAAGCAATGATGTAATGAAATTAATGACTATTTTCTCTGCTTTTTTTCTGCCCCTTACCTTCATTGTAGGTGTATATGGCATGAATTTTAAATATATGCCGGAATTGAACTGGGTAGATGGATACTATTATGCCCTGGGATTAATGGCTGCCGTATGTATGGTTATTTTTATCTGGTTCAGGCGCAAGAAAATCATTTAATAAACCCACTAGGCAGGGGGCTGAAGAAGGTTTTCCAAGTAATGCAGCACCTGTTGGGTAGCGCCTGCCTTCTGTTGCACAAACCGTTGTGATTTTAATGCAGCTTCACTGCGAATTTCAGGATTTCCCAAAGCATTTTTCAGGTATTTCTCAAATGCATCATAGTCCTTGCATTCAAAACCAAATCCGGCATCGATGCTTTCCTGTGCTTCGGGAAATTTCTGATGCCGGGAGCCAAATAAAATGGGCATTCCCCAAACAGCCGCCTCCAGCATGTTGTGCAGTCCCTTGCCAAATGCACCGCCAATAATGGCAGCATCGGCATATTGGTAGGCCGTATTCAGCAACCCTATTCGGTCCACAACCAGTATTTTGGTTTTGATTGCATCTGCACCTTGCTCCAGTTCAGTCAGTGTGTGACAGCCATATTCCTGAAAACGCTGTTGTATTTCCTGTATGTGCTTGGCACCAATGTCGTGCGGCACGATGATGAATTTTCTGTTTACAGGCATACCATTGTTTTCAATAAACTGCTGTATCAGTTTTTCCTCTGCAGGCCAGCTGCTGCCTGCAACACATACCAAAGATTCTCCTTTAAAGGTGGTTAAAATATCATGGGGCTTCACCTCGGATTTTACGGCCAAAACCCGGTCGAAACGGCTGTCGCCGCTTATGCTTACATTGCGCAATCCTTCTGCCTTGGCTTTTTGCGCACTGGCTTCGTTTTGAACAAATATCCTGTTGAAATCCTGAAGGCAGCGCTTCCAGCCTGCCGCCCATGGCTCAAAAATAAACTGCTCTTCCCTGAAAAGGCAGCCTGCGGCAACCATGTGGCTGCCATATTTCAAGCCTTGTTGCATGTAGTGCAGCCAGAATTCATATTTTACAAAAACCGCAATATCGGGTTGCACAACTCGGTACCAAAACCTCGCGTTTCGTTCAAAATCCAGTGGAAGGTAAAATACCCCGTCGCATGGGTAATCTTTGCGGTATTCATAGCCTGAAGGGGAAAAAAAGGATATCACAACACCAGCATCGGGATGCTTTAATTTTAGTTCATCAAGCAAGGGCCTGATCATTTCAAATTCACCCAGTGATGCACAGTGAAACCAGATGCGTTTTCCCTGTTTTCTTTTTAGGTTCTTCTTGATTTTTTTTCGCCATAGCCACCTTCCCTGTAACATTTTGCGGGCTTTCCCGTTTACCGGCGCTGCAATGATTAATGCCAGCAAATACAACCAAACAAGAATAGAATACACCGTTAATCGAAATATTTTGGATTGAACCTTTCCTGTGTTTTTAATCCAATCGGGATAAGGATGCCTGCAGAAATGCCTCCGTAAAAATCAAAGTGCGTGCGGGTGTCGGCTTCCTTGGTGCTGTAATTCCAGCTGCGGCGGTTTTTTGTAAATCCCTGCGATATATCCAAGCCTGCAAAGAGGCTGATGGTTTCCGGGTTCAAATAATGCCAGCGAAAATGCTGCACCAGTTGAAGTCCGTTGGTGAGGCGGTCGTAGCCTGCCGCATAATCGCCTTCCAGCTGTGGTGTTCTGCCTGCATCAAACTGCGTTTTTATATAATGTTGCATGAATCCGGCACCAAGAGCCACTTCAAACTGCCCGCCTTTATGTCCTGAGCGGCCCAGCAATTTTCCAATGGTGGCGGTGCTAGAGAAGCCGCGCATGTAGTACCGGATTACCGTTGGGTAGCCATTCTGATCCAATACTTCACCGCTTGGCCCAAGCATATCGCCATATAAGTTGGTATAACTAACCCTATTGCCCAAAAAAGGACTGTAATTGAATCCCAGCGTTATGTTGGAAGCCGATTTATAATAAACCCCCACAGGTATGCTGGCAAACTGGGGATAGCCCTTGGCAAGGTCTGCACCGGTGAGGTAAAATCCACCGCCCACGCGCAACAACAGGTAAGAACCGCTGCCAGGTGCAGCCGCAGGGCCTTGCACCGGTTGTGACTGCAAGGTAGCCATTAAGCTGCTCAGAAATATCAAAAAGAATAGGCGCAACACCATTGCGAATGTACGGTTTTTATTCATGGGAATGTTGATGGATAAAGGCAGTTAATACCTGCATAAAAGCTTCCGGATTATCCGCATGCACCCAGTGTCCGGCTCCAGGCACGGAAACGAATGAGGCATTTGGAAAATAATTCAATATGTTGGGTTTGTCGGTTTCTTTGATGTATCCGCTTTTTTCGCCATGTATAAACAGGGTAGGACCGGCATAGCCCCTGGAAAAATGCAGTTCGCCAATAATGTCCTGGTAGTGCGCTTTCAGTGCTGCCACATTGATTTTTAATTGATAGCCCCCAGCTGCAATTGGCTCAATGTTTTTGAGCAAAAACTGCCTTACAGCTGCGTCAGGAGCAAAGGGTAAAAACTGTGTTTCTGCGTCTTTTCGGCTTTGAACCTGGCTGAAATCAATGGTTTCAAAAGCGCGGAAATATTCGCCATGGCCCGCAGGATATGCCTTGGGTGCGATATCTACGATGGTAAGGCTTTCCACTTTTTCCGGGTATAATTCTGCAAAGTGCATGGCGGTTTTTCCACCCATGCTGTGCCCTACAATATGGGCTTTTTCATCGCCCAGGTGTTGCATCAGCCCCAGTAAATCGCTGCTCATGGCATCATAGCCCGCGTCATTGTCGTGAAAACTGCGCCCGTGGTTGCGTGCATCATAAGTGACTACCTTATGGTTTCTGCTAAGTAAACCCGCGGCATAATGCCAGTTGTCGAGCATGCCAAAAATGCCGTGAAGGATGTATACAGAAGGACCTGTATCGCCGTAAATGCGGTGGTTGGGTGTCAATGGCATTTGTACTGCAAAGTTAGCAATCGTTTGCATCCGTCCTTGCATTGGTGGAAATCTATGTGTAATCAGGCATGTGATCGCACTATCTGTGGCAAATCACTTGAACGGAAAAGTAACTGTAGGGCTCCAACCCTTGGGGATGGCTGCCGTTATTAGTTCGGGTGGTCTGGGAATTCGATGGCACATTGATTGTTTAAGAATCCTGACGATTATATCTACGCTCCCATTTGGTGTTTACAAAGATATTTTATAACCCAACTTAAATGAGGTGAGTGATGACTTTGAGGCGCTACTCCGTGTTAACCAGTATAAATTGTTGAAAAGATGTTTAAAATGTAATAGTAGAAAAAAAACTAAGAAAATAAGGGGTTGTTATGTTTGTGCATACAAATTTAATCAATATCATGAAAAAAGTAATTACACAATTCGCACTCATGCTGGCAGCCAGCACAGTGTTCATCTCATGTTCTATGGAAAGAAATGCCATCACCCGCGGTGATGCTGGCTACGGCATTGGTTCAAGTGTTGCCTCCGGCAGTAAAGCCAAGCAAGTAAAAACAATGGCTGTAGAAAAAGCGGTTTTTGTTGAAGATGCATTGCCCTTTGCAGCTTCCGCGATTAGCGTTCCTGTTGCAGAAGAAAAAGCGGCTACCGCATTGGCCCCTTTCGGTGAGGCGACCAAGGCATCTGCAACATCTGCAACCCTATTTCATGCTGTAAAGAAACTCGGTGTTGTTGCTCCCAAAAAAGCCATGCAGAATTTGGCTGAAAAGGGTGTGAAAAAAACTCCGGTAGCTGCCACTGAAAAGAAAAGTGGTTCTAAAAGCTGGTTGGTTGCCTTACTATTAGCCACATTCTTGGGTGCCATTGGAATCCATCGTTTTTATCTGGGTTATACCTGGCAAGGAGTTGTTCAGTTATTGACTTTGGGCGGCTTTGGTATCTGGTTATTAATTGATTGGATCAGAATCATCATTCGTGATCTTGAGCCTAAAGACGGCAGTTACGAAGATTGATAAAGTAGTTTTACCCAATAAAAAAAGCGGCTCAAGCCGCTTTTTTTATTGGGTAAATAATTGGGTTTAATTCAGAACTTCCTCTACCGGCGTATACTCAAGGTTAAACGCTTCAGCTACCCCTTGGTAAACGACTTTGCTATTTACAACATTCAAGCCCAGTTTCAGTTCGTTATTTGCGCTGCAAGCCGCTTTCCATCCTTTGTTGGCCAGTTGTATGGCGTATGGTAAAGTTGCATTGGTAAGTGCTAGTGTGCTGGTGTAAGGCACCGCTCCTGGCATATTGGCTACACAATAGTGAATTACACCATCCACTTCATAGCAGGGTTCTGCATGGGTGGTGGGTTTGCTGGTTTCAAAACAACCGCCCTGATCAATGGCTACATCCACGATCACCGCGCCTTTACGCATGGTAGAGAGCATGTCGCGGGTAATCAATTTGGGTGCTTTTGCACCGGGAATCAATACACCACCGATCACCAAATCTGCAGTTTTTACCGCCTGGCGAATGTTGTATTCGCTGCTGTACTGGGTTTGCACATTGGCAGGCATGATATCGTCCAGCTGGCGCAACCTTGGCAAACTGATATCCATAATGGTTACATGTGCTCCCATACCGGCTGCCATTTTGGCCGCCTGGGTTCCCACAATGCCTCCTCCCAATACAATTACTTCTGCAGGTTTAACCCCTGGGACACCGCCCAGCAAAATGCCGCGGCCACCCATTGGTTTTTCCAGGTATTTGGCGCCTTCCTGAACACTCATGCGCCCAGCAACCTCACTCATGGGCACAAGCAAAGGCAGACTGCGGTCTGCTTTTTCTACGGTTTCGTAGGCCAAACATACAGCGTTGCTTTTGATCATGGCATGGGTCAATGGCTCATAACTGGCAAAGTGGAAGTAAGTGAAGAGCAATTGGTTGGATTTGATAAGTCCGTATTCGCTATCAATAGGTTCTTTAACCTTGATAATCATTTCTGCAATGCCGTAAACCTCTTCGATGGTGGCCAGCATTTTAGCGCCTGCATCCACATACTCAATGTCATCAAAACCGCTGCCTATTCCGGCTCCGGCTTGCACATAAATGGTGTGGCCGTGTTTGGCCAGTTCACTTGCACCTGCGGGGGTCAACGCCACGCGGTTTTCATTGTTTTTGATCTCTTTTGGTACTCCGATTATCATAAGAAAAAGTGCTGCGAAGATACTATCCTTTTTGCTTCCCGAACAACAGCATCGCACTTTAGCGGGTATTTCAGTATTTTTGCCCAATGAATCGTGCGCTGTTGCAGAAATATGCCCTGAATCTGGGATGGTTTATCCTCCTGATGGGTGGGATTTCGCTCTTTGACAGGGGAGTGTGGGCTGTGGCCGGATTGCTGCTTTTTGTCGCTGGAATCGTTAATCTGGTAAACACCATCAGGGTTGCATACCTGAATAAAAAGACGGTATTGATTTCTGTTGGCGGCATTTTCTGGACCAATATTGCCGGTATTTTACTCATTGCCCTGGCACAGTTTTTTGTGCCCAAAAAGGCCTCGCTGTGGGAATTGCAGCTGTTTTTGGTCCTTATTGCAGGGTTGTTGCTGTTGGCAAAAGCCTATTCTCCGGTAGCAAAGGCCCCAAAAACAAAAAAATAATCTTCGTTTTTTACGATTACTGCAAATCTGCAAGCAAATTGCCGGTGCAGTGTTTCAGCAATTGGTAAACCGCTTCAAATCCCTCAGATCCTCCATACCACGGGTCGGGTACGTTTTCGCCTGGTTGGTTGCGGTCCCAGTCCCTCATCAGATAGACCTTATCCTCATGAGCCTTGTCTGCGGCTAAAGCAACAACATCACGCCGGTTGCTTTGGTCCATCACAATAATCCGGTCAAACCGGTCAAAATCCGCTTTGTTAAATTGCCGCGCACGGTGCGAAAAAGTTAACCCGTTCTGTTTTGCATTGCTTTTGGTACGGGCATCTGCATCTTCTCCCACATGATTGCTGCTGGTGCCGGCACTGTCAATGTGAAATTTATGGTCCAGGCCAAGTGCATTGACCTGTTGTTCAAAGAGCGCTCTGGCAAGCGGAGAACGGCAAATATTGCCCAGGCAAACAAATAGAACCCGTGTTTTTTGTTCCATTGTATTTTACATCCAGCCCATCTCTGTGCGGATTTTTCCACGGGTGTTGCATTTGCTTTTGCGGCTTCCACAGCTTTGCAGCATGAACAGGACCAAGGCAATCAGGCCCAGAAATATTAATGGCTTTGCTCTCATACTATCTTAAACGTTTTTATGGCCTGCTAAATTGCCCATTAGTTTAAGGAATCCGCAGTTTTTCTTTCCAGGCCTTGTTGAGTGCATCCTTGTGGATCATGATGGCCACTGTTTTGTAGGCAAAATAAGGGTTGCTTACATACAAATATCCACCGCAATGATTGCCGCTGCCCCAGCTGTTTTTAACCTTATAGTAGTCGGTGCCATTCTGGTCTTTGTAAAGGCCGGTGATGTGCATGCCGTGGTCGTCGGTTGTCCATTGTTTGTCAAAAGCTTCTTGCCTCAATGCCGCCGTTACTTGTTTTTCAGGATAGGGCTGGTCAAATGCGGAGCCACTGCGCATGGCCCCCGCGTCGTTGAAATATTTGCTGTCCGCGCCTTTCTTCTTGATGAGCGTATCGTTTACAGGCACTATGCCCAGGCCGTCCTTGAAAGAAAATCCTTTTTCGCTCACATCTGCTGCCCATGCTATGCTATAGCCTTTTTGGAGGGCTTCTTTGGCAATGCCCGAAAGGTCATCCAGCGGCACATTAATGGCGGTTTGCATGCTCCAGTTATCCTGAACCTCAATGGCGAAAGGCTTTAGGTATGGGTGGTGGGTAAAACTGGTAATGGCCACGTAATCATCCATGTTTAATCCAAGCGATGCTGCAAATGAAACAGGGGTGTAGGTTTTACCACGGTAGGTAAATTGTGTTGGTATCTGTCCCAGATAAGCGTCCAGCACGCCCTCAACTGCCTTTGTCCATGAGCCGGTATAATTTCCTTGGGGATTGCTTTTAAGTTTTTCCATCATTCCCTGCAACAGGGCAAGCATTTCATCGTGGTTGTGTCGTTCTTCTCCATATGCAATGCCTTTGTAAACTTCCTCGGGTACAATACCGTATTTGGCAATCAGCATGGGAATGTCATGGAACTCGCCGCCTTGCTCAAAGTTCGCTTTGCCATTCATGCGGATGTAATTGATGGCTTTTTCTACGTAACCCCAGCGCACCACAAACATTTCACTCAAATCGTGCATTCCTTTTCCCTGGCGCAACAATTCGCTTTCCAGCAGGCTTAGGGTGCTGAAACTCCAGCAGGTGGCGGTTTTGCACTGGTCTTTTACAGGGCTTGCAGCAATTTCATTCACCTTTGTGAAATGGTATGTACTTCCTTTTTTGTTGGTAATGGTGTCTTGTGCAAAGGCCTGTTGGCTGACGCAAAGGCCTAAAGCAACCCAAATGAATTTCATGTCAACAAAAATAAACCTTACACAATATAAAGTGTCAGGTGGTACATTAATTCCTGAAAATAACCGTAAAAAGCCCCACTTACAGGGTGCTGCCTGCCTGCCTGAAAGGCTGCCTGATAATGTATTCTTTTTCTTTAAAGAACCATTTTTTATAAACCTTCAGTATCCACAAAATCAAGCTTTTTTTGGAATATATAACCATGCTGTTACCCACGGGTGTTGCTCCCAGCGTGCTTTTGATTTCGGTGGCAGTTCTGCCCAGGTGTATGCGCTGTGTGCCCTGTTCAATTTCCCTGGCAATTAAGTCCAGCATCATTCGCTGATACAAATGCCAGGCTTTCGCGTTTTCGGGCTTGTAGCCAATGTGCATGGCGAAACATTCATTGGCCTTGCGGACACTGCTCAAAAAACCTATGGTATTGCCTTCTGTGTCCTGGTAGAAGGTGGTTTGGTACTGATTGCCATAAACATGGCAAAAGCCATCTATCAATCCCAGTAAGTCCGGCGGTAATGCCAGGGTTTTGTTGGCGAGGGTGGCGGTGAGCAGCTGGCTAATTAGTGCTTTCTGTTCATCCCCCAGCAACGTTCCAGGAACGGTATTACTGGTCAAATGATTGCTGCATGCATAGGTCTTTTTGATGCGAACCCGGTATTTGCTGTGCATTGCATCATGATAATCGGTGGCGGTTTTCCATGCGGGCGCAATATCAATATGCATGTAGGGCTCTGCCGGAAAAACGACCGCCCCTGCAGGGTTGGGGTTCCCGTAAAAATTGGCCACCAGGGAAGAATGCTTTGTCTGTTGTAAAACATCGTTGCCAATATTGCCAAAACCTTCGTCCAGTATGGTCATGCCTGGAGTGCAGGGATTTCCAATAAATACCAAACTTCCCTTTCTTAGCAGTACGTTCAATAATTTCACCAGCAGCTTGGACGCGTATTTGCCGGTAGGTTTACTGAATTCGGGAATATACAATCCCATTTCACCTGCTTCCGTGGACACGTTGTCCCATTTTTTTCCTAGTGCAGGCACCGCGTTTGTCCGCTCATTAGTGTGGGTTTCACAACGCAATCCAAAACACAGTGCAGACATTCTGCAAAAATAACAATTAAATGGCGGACAAGTTTTTTTGTCATCATTATGAACAATTTTGTCGGAAATCATCCCTTGTAAACCAATTCACATGGCGTTCCGGATTGCCCACTGATAATTTTGCACGATATTTGAAACGTTTAATTCAAATGAGGAAATTCATTATTTTATGCTTGTTGCCAATCACAACCGGACTTTGGGCGCAAAAATCCGGAAATAAAAAAGGCAATCCTTCAGTCACCGAGATAAAGCCTGTGGCCGGTTACCCAATATCCAAAAGTTTAAACAGCTACAAATCGTTGCCGCTGAAGGCCAATCTGGACGGCCTTTCAGAAACAGAAAAGCAAACACTGAAGCACCTGCTGGATGCAGCCAAAATTGCCGACGATATTTTCTGGATTCAGGCATACGGAGATAAAAACCAGTTGCTTAATGATGCCAAATCCGATTCGCTGCAGCGCTTTGTAAACCTTAATTATGGTCCATGGGACAGGCTGAATGACAATAAACCCTTCATTCAGGGTGTTGGTTCAAAACCCAAAGGGGCAAACCTTTATCCGGTTAATATTACCGAGGAAGAATGGAATAAATGGGAAAATCCTGCCAAAGCAAGTCCTTACACCAAAATAGAACGGGATGCTTCGGGCAACCTCGTTGCGGTGCCTTACAATTTGGCCTATGAAGAGAAAATCCGGGAAATGGTAAAACACCTTTCCCTTGCCGCAAATGTCATCAGAGGCGAAGATGAGCGGTTTGCCAATTTTTTACTTGAACGCTGCAATGCCCTGCTGCAAAGCGATTACAACAACAGCGATATTCAGTGGCTTGGCCTGCTCTCCAATAAACTGGATATCATCATTGGTCCTATTGAAAATTATGAAGACGAATTCAAAGGTGCCAAAACGGCTTTTGAATCCTACGTGCTCATCCGCGATATGGAATGGGGTAAGAAACTGGATAAGTATGTATCGCTGTTGCCTTCATTGCAGCAGAGTTTGCCTGTTGATGCTGTCTACAAACCTGCGCTTGCGATGAATATGGCGATGCCAGATCCGGCCGGACCTGCTGGAGTAGGACTTGTGGTAGAAGCACCACTGCCGGGAGCCCCCGATGGCCC
>CANKVN010000003.1 GCA_947487055.1 Flavobacteriales bacterium | reverse complement strand
TGGTGATATGGATTTCAAGGTAGTGGGAACCAGCGATGGTATCACTGCTTGCCAAATGGACATCAAAATCAATGGTTTGAAATGGGACATGGTTTACCAGGCGCTGCAACAAGCCCGCGATGGCCGCTTGCACATCCTTGGTGAAATGAACAAAGCCATTTCAACACCACGCACAGAATTGAAGCCGCATGCTCCACGTGTGGAAGTGATTGAAATTGAAAAAGAATACATTGGTGCCGTTATCGGCCCGGGTGGTAAAGTGGTTCAGGACATTCAGGCCAAATCAGGTGCTAAAGTGGCCATTGAAGAGCGCGACGGAAAAGGCTTTATCGAGGTATTCAGCAGCAATGCCGACGCCATGAACATTGCTACCGGAATGATCAAAGCCATCGTTGCTGTGCCTGAAGTGGGTGAAACCTACCACGGTACCGTGAAGAACATCATGGACTTTGGCGCATTCGTTGAGTTCATGCCTGGCAAAGACGGATTGCTGCACATCAGCGAAATCACCTGGGAGCGTTTGAACACCATGGAAGGCGTTTTCAAAGAAGGCGATAAAATTGATGTTAAACTTATCGAAGTGGATAAGAAAACAGGCAAATTCCGCCTGAGCCGTAAGGCACTTCTGCCAAAACCAGAAGGATATGTTGAGCCAGCCCCACGCGAGCGCAGGGAAGGTGGAGACCGCGGTCCCCGCCGTGAAAACCGCGACGACCGTGGACCACGCAGGGATTCATAAACACAACTGAACATGATAAAAAAGCCGCCTTTGTGCGGCTTTTTTTATCTAAATATTTTATTAATCGTAATCATACGGTAATTATCGTAATATTGCGATTGCTATTTTATGGGAACAACAAAATCAGACGAGTTTAGCGTGCGCGATAACCACATTGCTGAATATGCCAAAGCCCTTTCTCATCCTGCAAGAATTGCCATTCTTAGGGTGTTGATTGAGAAAGAAAATTGCGTGTGTGGAGATATCGTGGAAGAAATACCTTTATCGCAAAGTACCGTTAGCCAGCACCTGAAAGAACTTAAAAATGCAGGTATCATCAAGGGTGAAATTGAAGGCCCAAAAACCTGCTATTGCATCGATGCTGAAAACTGGGAGAAAATGCGAAAAACGTTCCGCAAATTTTTCAAATCTTTCGAAGAGCCAAAAGCGCCTAATTGCTGATGAAAAAGAAAATTTTAGTATTGTGCACGGGCAACTCCTGCCGCAGCCAGATGGCCCATGGCTATCTGGAGCAAATGGGAGGCGACCTGGTGGAAGTATATAGTGCAGGTGTGGAAACCCATGGATTAAATCCCGGGGCTGTGGCCATTATGGCTGAGGATGGATTGGATATTGCCCACCACACCAGCAATCATGTGGATGATTACAGGCACATAGCTTTTGACCATGTTATCACCGTTTGTGATCATGCCCGCGAGCGCTGTCCCTGGTTTCCTACCGAAGCCATGATGCATCATGAGAACTTCCCGGATCCGGCCAAGGCCAAAGGAACTGAAACTGAAGTAAAGCAGGCGTTTGAGCATACCCGAAACCTCATTAAATCGTGGTGCTCCGCCTTTGTTCAACAGCATATTCAACAATCATAACTGTATGCCCGGAAATAAAAGACTCGGATTTTTAGACCGCTACCTCACCCTTTGGATTTTCATGGCCATGGCAGTGGGTGTGGCCATAGGCGTTGTTTTTCCATCGGTTCCCGCTCTCATTCAGGGCATGGGAGACGGCACCACCAATACACCGCTCGCCATCGGACTCATTCTGATGATGTATCCGCCCCTTGCCAAGGTTCGGTACGAGGAAATTCCGGCATTGTTCGCCAATAAGGGCTTGTTTTTCTCCAACATGCTTATCACATGGGTGGTGGGCCCACTGCTGATGTTCGGACTGAGTGTTGTTTTTCTTTCGGATTATCCTGAATATTTATCCGGTCTTATTTTGATTGGAATAGCACCTTGCATTGCCATGGTGATTGTGTGGAATGAACTGGCAGAAGGAAACCGCGAGTATATTGCCGCGCTGGTAGGAATTAACAGCGTATTGCAGTTGCTGCTTTTCAGCATTTACGCCTGGTTTTTTTTAGAAAAACTACCGCCTTTTTTTGGATTGGATTCCATTCAGGTCGACATTGGCATTGCCGAAATTGCCAAGACGGTTGGAATTTATCTGGGCATACCGTTTTTGATGGGTGTTGTGAGCCGTTACGGCTTGATTGCATTAAAGGGAGAGGCATGGTTTAATCAACAATACATTCCGCGCATTTCACCGATCACCCTAACGGCGTTGCTGCTCACTATCGTGATTATGTTTTCGCTTAAGGGAGAACTCATGCTTAAACTTCCGATGGATGTGGTGCGTGTGGCCATTCCATTGGTGCTTTATTTCTGCATCATGTTTGGGCTGATGTTCTTTGTGGCCAAAAAAGTGGGGGCTTCTTATTCCGAAACCGCCGCTGTATCCTTTTCGGCTGCAGGCAACAACTTTGAACTGGCCATTGCAGTTGCCATTGGGGTATTTGGATTAAACAGTGGGCAGGCATTTGCCGGGGTTATTGGTCCCTTGGTGGAAGTGCCTGTTTTAATTTTGATGGTGAAGCTGGCGTTTGCGCTGAAGAAACGCTATTTCTGAGCCTGTAAAACCCCTTTGGGCAAGTATAACTGCACAATGCAGACCAACCAAACAGCAATGCAAGGAAAAACCTTCAGCTGCCAGGTCTCTACAATCAGCACTCTCCAGGCTTTGGGGTATATATCTGATGGTCCCATGCAGGTGAAAAACAGTACGGGCAGCAGCAATAAAATATGCCAGGTTTTTCGCTCTGCGAAGGCATAATACCAAAGCAACACACCGGCTACAGCCAGAATGAATGTTGCGCTTTCAGCCATATGGTTGAATATCACCAGCCAAATAAGCCAGGAGGCAGCATACACCTGCCTGAATGCGGGATTGCTAAACCGCTTCCAAAAAAGCAACGGCATACACTGAATGGCCAATCCAATCAGCACAGCAGCGTTTTTATCAGGACTTAGGTTGAACCAGGATTGCAGCCATCCCATGACACTGTATTTAATAAATGTACCATGATCACCGGCCAACAGCACGGCATATTCCCTGTAATGTTGCAACAACCTGCCCAATCCGCCAAACGGCAATGGAAGCAAAAACAGCAAAGCAACGCTGACCAGGGCGGGTATCAGGCATTTCCATCGCTGCGGATAAAGCAAAATCATGGCAAAAAACAACAACCCAAACACCTTGATAAACACGGTAAGGGCGATGAAAAATACCGGCAACCAGATTTTGCCGCGCTCCAGTTGCACATAGGCCAGGATAAGCAAGCCCGCTATCAGCATGTTGCTTTGGCTATTGGCTGTGGTGGTAAACGCTTCCTGAATGGCAAGCAGCCCAAACCCCCATTCGCGGACAGGAGGCAATCGCAATTGCCTTAGGGCAATGATGAATACAACGGCATTCAGCAAGTTCCACAAAGCCAATCCTATGCTGTGCGGCAAAGCTGAAAATGGCGCAAAAAACAAGGCAAAGGTGGGGGAATACTTAAAAACATCGTACTGCTCGGCCGGATAGGCAGCATAAAGATTTTTGCCCTCGAGCAAATGCCAGAAGCTGTTGCTGAAAAGAATATAATTATTGTAAGTAGTGACACCGCCTTCGTAACCCGGCATGGTCTTTAGTGGCTGTTGGTAACTGCGAATGCTGATAAAAAGGGCCATTGCGGCATACAACACCATCAAAATCCATGGTTTGGCGGATAGGCGCTCAAAAATCTGCATTCGTCGGCAAATTAAGGCTTTTTGGGGATTTGCACGGAATATAAACCCAATAAAAGCAACAAGACCCAGACGATGAAGTCTGGGTCCTGTTGGCTATGAAAACTTAAATCTACCCCGATACAAAATTGGGATAAAGGATTCAGTTAACCAACCAGTTATGGTTAATATCAATACTTTTTTTGTTAAACAAAATAAGTTTTTTGATTAGGTTTTGGCTGCAAGATCTAAACAATCAGTGCAATAACCCATTTTAATCATTCATCCGGTTGAAACCCTGCTTTTAAAATCGGAGAATTCGTCGGAAATTTGCATCCACCACTGATGCCAAACATAAAACAATGCAGGCTTGGGGGTGTTAATTTACAACCCATAATAAATACAATATTATCCAATGGAACAAAACACCAATAATTCAGGAGAAAGCAAATGCCCTTTTTCCGGCAAAACCGTTAGTCCCAGTGCAGGACGTGGCACACGCAACCGCGATTGGTGGCCCAATCAACTGCCTTTAGGTATTTTGCGCATGCACTCAGGCCTCTCCAACCCTATGGAAGAAGGTTTCAACTATGCAGAAGCGTTTAAATCGCTGGATTTAAAGGAAGTAAAAAATGACATCAATGCATTGATGACCGACTCTCAGGATTGGTGGCCTGCAGATTATGGACATTACGGACCATTATTCATCCGCATGGCCTGGCACAGTGCCGGTACCTACCGCATATCCGATGGACGCGGTGGCGCAGGTTCGGGAACACAGCGTTTTGCCCCCCTCAACAGCTGGCCCGACAACACCAACCTGGATAAGGCACGCTTGCTGCTTTGGCCGGTTAAACAAAAATATGGCAACAAACTTTCCTGGGCAGATTTAATGATCCTGGCCGGCAACTGCGCATTGGAAACCATGGGTTTCGAAACCTTTGGTTTTGGTGGCGGACGTGAAGACGTATGGGAGCCCGAAGAAGATATTTACTGGGGTTCTGAAGCCGAATGGCTGGCCGACAAGCGCTATTCCGGTGACCGCGACCTGGAAGGCCCGCTGGCAGCCGTGCAAATGGGTTTGATATACGTAAACCCACAAGGCCCTAATGGCAACCCTGATCCCATTGCATCGGCACGCGACATCCGCGAAACCTTCCGCCGCATGGCCATGAACGACGAAGAAACCGTAGCGCTGATTGCCGGAGGCCACACCTTTGGTAAAACCCACGGAGCGGGCAATCCCGACAAATATGTAGGCAAAGAGCCAGCAGGTGCTTCCATTGAAGAACAAGGCATGGGCTGGAAAAACACAATGGGTTCCGGCAATGCTGAAAACACCATCACCAGTGGCCTTGAAGGCGCATGGACCACCACTCCCACCAAGTGGAGCAACAATTACTTTGAAAACCTATTTGGTTACGAATGGGAACTGACAGAAAGCCCCGCTGGTGCCAAGCAATGGCGCCCAAAAGGCGGTGCAGGTGAAGGCACTGTTCCCGATGCACACATCGCAGGAAAAACACATGCCCCCATGATGCTGACCACGGATCTCGCGCTGCGCATGGACCCAGCCTACGAAAAGGTTTCACGCCGTTTCTACGAAAACCCCGACCAGTTTGCCGATGCTTTCGCCCGTGCCTGGTTTAAACTTACCCACCGCGATATGGGCCCCAAAAACCGCTACCTGGGTCCGGAAGTGCCTGCAGAAGAGCTGATCTGGCAAGATCCAATTCCTGCAGTAAACCATGACCTGATTGACAGCAATGACATTGCACAACTGAAAGGAACAATCCTTTCTTCGGGCTTGTCGGTATCCCAATTGGTGGCCACAGCCTGGGCTTCAGCCTCCACCTTCAGAAACTCTGATAAACGCGGTGGTGCCAACGGTGCACGGGTGCGCCTGGCTCCACAAAAATTCTGGGAAGTAAACAACCCTGCCCAATTGAGCAGCGTATTGGATACCCTAACAAGCATTCAGACAGCATTTAATGGCGCTCAGGGTGGCAACAAAGGCGTATCGCTGGCCGACCTGATTGTGCTTGGTGGTTGCGCTGCCATTGAAAAAGCAGCTGCAGACGCAGGACACAGCATAACCGTTCCATTTACACCCGGCCGCATGGATGCTTCTGCAGAACAAACCGATGTTGATTCGTTTGCAGTACTTGAACCCATGGGCGATGGATTCCGCAACTACAAGAAAGCCGGATTCCGCGCTTCAGCTGAAGAAATGCTGGTGGATAAAGCACAGCTGCTTTCCTTAACAGCACCTGAAATGACCGCACTGGTAGGCGGTATGCGTGTACTAAACACCAACTGGGATAACTCAAAGCATGGTGTGTTCACACACAATCCCGGCAAGCTTAGCAACGACTTCTTCGTAAATCTGCTCGACTTTAGCACCACCTGGAAAGCTACAGACCACGCGCAGGAAACGTTTGAAGGTACAGACCGCAAAACCGGCAATGTAAAATGGACAGCCACCCGCGCTGATTTGATTTTCGGCTCAAACTCTGAGCTGAGGGCCATTGCAGAGGTGTATGGTTGCGCCGACGGACATGGCAAGTTTGTGAAAGACTTTGTGGCCGCATGGAACAAAGTGATGAATGCCGACAGGTTCTGATAAAAATACGTTTAAAAAAAGAAAGGGAGCCAATTGGTCTCCCTTTTTTATTATATCGATGCAAATAAAAAAACACTTAAGTCATAGCCCTATTTTCGCAACAATTAAACATGCGTAAAAACATCCTTTTAGGGTTCATGTGCTTAACCATTGTTGGAGCATATGCCCAGGACACCCTTAGGTTTGATACCTTAACTGTTTTCGACGGAAGAACCCGCAGCACATTATCACAGTCTGCGAGAATGCTTACCCGCATTGATGGCAAGGCCCTGCAGGCAACTCCAGTGCATAGTGTGGAAGATTACCTGGATTACCTGCCATGGCTTGATTTGAGAAGCCGTGGAGGACTCGGGGTACAGGGCGATTTAAGCATTCGCGGCGGCAATTACGAGCAAACCCTCATCATGCTCGATGGTGTGCCCATGACCGACGCACAAACCGGACACCACAACCTAAACCTCCCCTTGCCCCAGGAAATGTATAGCAGCGTGGAAGTCAGCGCTTCCGGTACCTCCAGAATTTATGGTCCGAAAGCCATGGCCGGTGCTGTAAACTTTAATACCCTGTTGCCCTCAAAAAATGGCGCTTTTGCATCCGCCTTCGGCGGTCAAAATGGTTTTCACCGCTTGGCAGCCGGGGTTTCCGGCTTCCACAAAGGCTGGGGTGCCGGGGTTTCCGGACAGAGCCTTGCCCATAATGGCTATATAGCCAATACGGACATGAACCAGAACAGCCTTTTTGGGCAGATTTACCGCAAGGAGAAGGCCGGCAAAATATGGATGAATGCGGCCACAACAAGCAAACGCTTTGGGGCTCAAAACTTTTACAGCAGCAGCTTTCCTTACCAGCAGGAATATACCCAAACCCGCCTGCTATCTGTGATGTGGGAATACCAATGGGGAAAATGGCAGCTAAACGGAAATTCCTATTACCGCTACAACCACGACAGGTTCGAGCTATACCGGGAAGGAGACGGCTGGTACCAACGCAGCGGAAAACGCTATGTTCGCGGAACCGACACCACCCCAACCTGGTATACCGGCCACAACTATCACCAAACCGTCAACCGTGGCGGTATGGCCGATATTTCGCGCAAGTTTGGCGCACACGCCCTTTCCATCGGTGTGGAATACCGCAAGGAGTTTGTGCGAAGCAATGTGCTCGGCGAGCCCGGCGATACCCTTGCGGTGCCTTTTGGCCCCGAAGGAACCGTTTTTACACGCAGTGCGGGAAGGGAAAACTGGAGTTTGTATGCCGAAGACCGCATGACATGGAGAAAATGGATGGTTTCCGGCGGGGTATTGCTGAACAAAAATTCAGCCTTTGGCAACGGCATGTTTCCGGGCATAGAAATCGCCAAAAACCACAGAAATACGCGCTGGTTTGCATCAGCAAACAAAGCCTTTCGCTTTCCCACCTATACCGATTTGTACTACAACCGTGGCGGAGCTCAGGGAAGCAAAGACCTTAAACCCGAGCAGGCCCTGTGTTTTGAACTCGGCAGCCAGATACGCCATAAGTCGCACCGTTTCCGCATAGCAGCCTTCAGCCGTTACGGCCAAAACATGATTGACTGGGTTCGGCTCACAGGAAGCAGCATCACCAAAGCCACCAACCTCACCGATGTGCATTATTATGGTGCAGATGGTTACTGGGAGTTTCAGCCCCAGCAGCCCGTTGGTGGAGTCTTGCAAAAGATAACAGCCGGATTTTTCATTATGGATGCCAACAACAACAGCGAGGGTTTTGAAAGCAATTACGCACTGGATTTTATCCGGCAGAAGTTCACGCTGCAAGGGGATTGGATGTTGTATAAAACTATTTCCCTCACTACCATTGGCTACCTGCAGCAAAGAAGGGGAGGCTATATGGCTCCGGGAAACCCGGTAGAGCAGGCTTACCCGGCCAATATTGCATTGGACGCCCGCTTGCGCTACAGCCACAAGCAACTGCAGGTTTTTGCGGAAGCCACCAACTTGTTCGGGAACCGCATGATGGATTTGGGCAACGTACAGCTTCCCGGGCGATGGCTGCGGGCAGGGCTAACGGTTCGGATATAGCACTAATAGGGAAGTTTGCCCTTTTTCCTACTTTTGCAAGCGTATCGAGAAAAACATGAAGAGCCCATCATCCCAAAACCCTGACGTAGATGTCTTCTTTGTGGATGGTTGTGGCCGTTGCGCACTTGGTGCAACACCAGCCTGCAAGGTGAATACCTGGAAAGAAGAACTGGCATTATTAAGACAAATACTGTTGCAGAGCGGCCTCACCGAAACCCGAAAATGGGGAGTGGCTTGTTACATGCATGGTGCTAACAATGTGGTTTTGCTGGGTGCGCTGAAGCATTGTGCCACCCTCAGTTTCTTCAAAGGGGCATTGATGACGGACCCTGAAAAACTCCTCCAAAAACCCGGTGAAAACAGCCAGGCGATGCGTTACTTGAGGTTTACAAGCCCCGGGCAGGTCAATGATCAGCGCTTACATATCAACGCTTACTTAATGGAGGCTGTAGGAATAGAAGAGGCAGGACAAAAAGTTTCATTCAAGCCACCGCAGGAGCAGGTCATGCCGGAAGAGCTCACCAATGTGCTAAACAACGACCCCGATTTAGCCGCTGCATTCCACAAACTCACCCCTGGGAGGCGTAGGGGTTATATTTTGTTTTTCGGTGCCGCAAAACAGCCCAAAACACGGTTAGAGCGCATTTCTAAATACAGGGAGAAGATCTTGCAGGGCAAAGGCATGCAGGATTGATAACATTTTTTAGACCTCATTAATATCCATTAATAATTTTTGCAATGATGCACATTTTTCATACTCTTCATTCTGCTGAAAATACTGAATTAATGCCTTTATAGCACTTTGTGCTACATTAGGTTTATGCTGGACAAGGCCTACGCGCATTACCCCGGTGACCACTTCGTACATCTGATTCATATACTCCGTTTTATCCTCCCTCTGCCGCAGAACAACCAGTGACAGCAAGGCCTCACTTTGAGGACTTAAAAAGGGCTTTTCCTCTTGGTTTTCCAGCAAAGCTTCCGGAAATGCTTTCACTCGATAATTAACCCCAATACTACTGGTGACTTCAATTCCTTTAATGTTCATCGATCTCCTGTTGCCGGTATAAAAAATGTATCCATCGGGAACTTGTACAGAATTTTCTGAGGCATAGGTATCTATGAAAATATAATCTATTAATTCTCCGTTTTTCATCACTTCATAACAGTCTATAGGTTTTGAATCTTTCCGAATACCAGAGCGTATTCTATGATATAATATAGGCCTTAAGTCCTCAGTTAATAGGCTATTCAAATACAATATTGATTCTTCAATACCTTTTGTTTTTACAGGATTTTGCGGTGATTTACCAAATAAGTTAATATCCATTAAAACCTTAACGGAAAAGGGTTACCAAATATTTTAGCCGTTGTTGTATAAATATTTAATACGTGGAATACAATAGGCTAGTGCATCTGGACATTCATCAAGGGTTCGTTTGATAAACGCTACATCATAAGTTAAATTATCATGTATGCACTCCATGGCTTTGGGGGTTTGTTTTATGGCAATATAGGCCAGTTCAGCATTGGACCGGCAGGATTCTGGCATTACCACCAGCATCATTCCATCATTTTCCAACACACCGGCACACAAAATAGGGTCACTTTTTAGCTCAGACGGTAAGGTAGTATATAGTTGGGGCCGATTTAACAACAAATAAAAATATTGTTCATGTGCAATGTCTAAAATTGCTTCATTCGCCCTTAAAGATTCGTCGAGCGCACTAAAAAATTCAGGCATTTTGGAAACCAGCTGCTTGTTAAAATTTAAATCTTTTTTTAATTTATCCGGTAGTGGAGAATAAATACTTTCTATATCGTTTGAATCTAGAAAATATTC
The DNA here is from genome assembly GCA_947487055.1 of Flavobacteriales bacterium. Classification (GTDB taxonomy): domain Bacteria; phylum Bacteroidota; class Bacteroidia; order NS11-12g; family UBA955; genus RGEC01. Next base: position 63,132 of record CANKVN010000003.1, on the reverse strand, counting down.
ACGTGGTTGATTATACCATTTTTTAAAACCCTCTATCCAAAATTCAGGTAATTCCTGCACCGATTCATCAGCAACAGAAATTGCCAGAGATCCGTCATCAGCGTCAAATAGTGCTTCGATAAAAGACCAATCAGAAGTAAATTCTGATGCCCTGATATGTTCTTTTATCGCATCAATTTGCTCATCCTTTTTTGACCATACCTCATATCCGAGGGCAATCAATACGTCCCTGTCTTTTAATAAAAAACCAGGTATTTCTTCCGGCCCCATCAGATTTAATCGTATATAACCACACAAGGCTTTTAAAAATGCATCCTTTTCTGCCTCGTTCCGGCTTTCGAAGATATCAGTTTTTAAATCTACTAGTGGAATTTCATTTTCATTGGTTCTAAGTGCGTTTAGATATTGGGAAAAACTATAAGACATGTTATGATTGAATTTATAACTAATTTATATGTAACTACACTGTGAAGATAAATCAAAAACGATTCAAGAACATTATTTACAAGAACAATAACTTGCCTTGATCTGTAATTTTGTCGTCTTCATACCAGGAAAACTCCTCAAAATCAGAATAACCAGGAAAATAATTTGTATTAACGATACATTCTTTTACCCCCAAACCTGGTAATACTTCATTACGAAAATCATCATCAAGGATATATTCATCCATAGGCCGGTTTATCATGATTCCATTAATGGCAATATTATTGACTAAGCAATACGCTGCAAAGTGCTGATTTTTTGCAGAAATAATAAAGATATCAGCTTTATCCGTCTTAAAAAGACGGTAATTACCATTGTTTTTATTTAAATAAGGATATAGCATATTAATAGGGATGTCCCCATTTTTATATTGTGTTTTTATCTGCTCATTACTCACTAAATAATCTATATTATGAACTATATAGTTATGAAATTCTTTTATTAATTCCTCATCATAAAATCCCATTTTTAATAATTCTATTCGATCGGGTTCTTTGCATATAAGGTCAATATTGTCGGTAATGTATTTTTCTACCCATGTGTCTTCATCCTCATTTAATAGCGCAGAATATCCTGTTTCATCAGAAGGATACTCCTTAAAAATATCAATAGGTAAATCTATAATAAGGCCCTCATTCTCATATTGATTCAGGTTATAAATATTCCTGTATAATAGGTCCGTGTAAACAAAACAATCCGGCTTTATGAAATTACCCCTTCCTGAATACCAATGTCTGTATGCCATAAAATCATTACCGGCCGAGGGGTACCAACAAATATACTTATATGTGTTTAATTTATTATATAGTGATTTCATAACCAAACTATACACATTGCCCAAGATCCATTACCGAAAACTCATGTGAAAGTATATAGTCATTCCTAAAAATACCATAGCTGGTTAAGTGAGGACATACAATAATCCTTGCACCTCCTTTTTTCGTTTCGTAAATATCAGAAACATAACCTCGCCTGAAATCCTTTTTCATATCTATTAACGGATTAAATAATGCTATTATTTCAGCTCTTTGAATGGAATTGTGTACACCTGCATATCTGCTACCCGCATATATAATAACGGTTTTAAAACTGCGGTAAAAATCTCCTATTCTACCGGTCTGCATATGACTATAGCGGCATGATTTTTTGAATTTTTTAAAATTAAATTCACTCCCTTGACTTTGGTTGCTTTTTGGCAAATCGGAAATTTCTGTTACAAAACAATGTTTAAAGAGTGATTTATGAAACGAACCGGGGGTAATTTCAAATAGGTTGATTGCTTCTGCAGCTGTAGCATAATTAAGAAATTGTGCCTGAATAATTTTCTCCATTTTTTTATAGGTGTGATTTCCCTTGCCATAGACCTTTTCGGCTGTTTCATTTAATGTAAGGGGAGAAAACGGATTAAAACCCTCCAAGCCATTACGCAACTTTAATATGGGATGAAAATAATCCTTTAAATGATTATAATTATTCACTATATTATTCCAATGTATAAAATTTAATTTTCGCTCATGTAAATCTATTGTTGCTGATGTGGATGGGTTAAATCCTTTTTCGCTGCCAACAAACAATATTTTCGCATCCGGGTTTCCCATTCCAATGTAGGGATAATGACAAAGAAAATCCTTGTCTTCCTTTCTTGATATAGCTGTAATCTGTGCGCTTACATCAGATTTGTTTTCTGGCTGACTCGCAAATATCTCCCTGTACTTTTTGTTTTTAATAAGCATCATTCGTCAAATATAGTTATAATTATTTTATATTTATATAGGCTGTAATTATTACCATATTAACGTTTGGGGTTTCTTGTTTATTTTATAATAATGGTTTTTGGGGGTCAGTATTTTTATTCTTTAGCTTTAATTTGACCTTAGAAACTATCCAAAAATCCCAACGGTGAAAGTATGGCTAAACCAACAAGATCGATATTTTAATCACATTTTACCCTTTCATTCCCATCTTTGCAATACATGAAACTCCTCTCCGGTTTGATTATGCTGATGTTTGCCCCACTGCAGGCCCAGCCGCTCATTCATAAAGTAAATCCCTTTATCGGCACCGGCGGGCACGGCCACACCTATCCCGGCGCTACCGCCCCTTTCGGCATGGTGCAGCTGAGCCCCGATACCCGCCTGGATGGTTGGGATGGCTGCGGCGGATACCATTATGATGACAGCATTTGCTATGGCTTTTCCCACACACACCTCAGCGGCACCGGTGTTTCGGATTACGGCGATTTGCTCATAAGGCCCGGATTGAAACCCCTTTCCTTCAGCCACAGCAGTGAAAAAGCACATCCCGGCTACTATGCCGTAAGGTTTAACAATGGAATTTTTGCAGAAGTTACAGCAGGCAAACGCAGTGCCATCCACCACTATCGCTTTCCGGCCGGCAGCAAAGCCATCGTTGTGCTGGATCTGGAGCACCGCGATTTTGTAACCGACGGACACTTCGACGCACTGAATACACCACTTTCTGAACACAAGCAAACGATGCATGCCTACGGGCACCGCTTTAGCAAAGCCTGGGCAGAAGACCAGCAGTTCTTTTTTGATTTGTGGTTTTCCGCTGCGGCTGATTCGGTGGTCACCCTTAAGCAAAAGGGCAAACAACAGCGCGCTGTTGCCATTTATTTCCCTGCCGGCACCGCCGATATTTACATTGCCACAGGTATTTCATTTTCCGGGTGGTTAAATTCCACCAATAGCTTTAACAACGCAGGACCCGAGGCATTTGAAACGTTGAAAAAACAAACCGAAACCGAATGGGAAAAGCAACTGGGTAAGGTTGTGGTAAAAGGCACCCCCGAACAAGAAAGTATTTTCTACACTGCCCTGTACCACACCATGATTGTACCCAACCTGGTAAGCGATGCGAGCGGCAGTTACCGGGGAATGGACAAAGAACAACACGACGGAAAGGGCGATCATTATTCGGTTTTTTCGCTGTGGGACACCTACAGGGCCACCCATCCGCTTTACACACTCATAGAGCAACAGCGCACCCGCGATTTCATGAAAACCTTCTTACGCATGTATCGCGAAAGCGGAAGGCTGCCGGTGTGGGAACTCGCCTCCAACGAAACCAACTGCATGATTGGCTACCACGCGGTTTCCGTAATTGCCGATGCCATGTCCAAAGGCATCATGCCGGATAGCGCCGCAGCCCTGCTTGAAGCTGCTGTAAAAACAGCAGAGAAGCCCGTTTTTGGGCTGGATGATTACATGAAATATGGTTTTCTGAGCATGGAGAACGAAAGCGAATCCGTGAGCAAAACCCTGGAATATGCCTACGACGACTGGTGCATAGCCCGCATGGCAGAGATGTTGGGGAAAGACAGCCTTGCCAAGATGTTTTACCGCCGCAGTGGATCATGGAACAATGTTTTTGACCCCACTACCGGCCACATGCGGCCCCGGAGCTACGGGCGCTGGCTTAGTTCTTTTGAGCCCAGGGAAGTAAACAACCATTACACCGAAGCCAACAGCTGGCAATATACCTTTTCGGTTCCCCACGATTTGCAAACCTGGCTGGGAACCATGATAAGCCATGGGCCGCACACACTGGAATCCATGCTGGACAGCCTGTTTACCACCAACAGCAAAACCATCGGCCGCGAACAAGCCGATATTACCGGTTTAATTGGGCAGTATGCCCATGGCAACGAACCCAGCCACCACATTGCCTATTTATACAACACCGCCGGAAAACCGCACAAAACCCAGGAAAAGGTGAAGCAAATACTGGAAACCATGTATCACAACCAACCCGATGGCCTCAGTGGCAACGAAGACTGCGGACAAATGAGTGCCTGGTACGTGCTCAGCAGCATGGGTTTTTATCCTGTTTGTCCCGGTGATGAACGCTACAGCATTGGGTATCCGTTGTTTCAAAAAACTGTTTTAAACTTTGAAAGTGGCAAGCGATTACAGATTTTGAAAAAAGGCAAGGGAAATTATATCCAGTCGGTAATGCTAAACGGCAAAGCGGTGATGGATAATTTCATATCCCACAAAGCATTGACCGGTGGCGGAAAACTAATATTTACCATGGCTGAAAAGCCTACCGAATGGGGATGTGGCGATAAATACGGATTTTTTACCGCTGAGCGGGAAAGCAGCATTGCAGCTCCCTTATTCACGTTCAAGGATATTGCCTTTGACGACAGCATGGCGGTAAATATCAATGCCTGTTTCGGAAAGGGTTTTACCATCCGGCTGAACCAGGACGGCAAAGAAAAAAACCGAATGATGGTTTATGGAAAAGACCCCTACAAAGCAGCCGATACAACCCTGATTTTGAAAGAGAGTGTTTGCCTGGAAGCCTTCCATCCCGGTGGAGCCATTGCAAAAGCCTGTTTCTTTAAGCGGCCAAATAAATGGAAAATAACCGTTTTAAACCCCCTGCACCCGCAATACACGGGCGGTGGAGCCCAGGCACTGAGCGATGGCGTGCGTGGCGATTCCGAATGGCAAAAGGGCAACTGGCAAGGCCTACAAGGTCAAGCCTACGAAGCCATTATTGATCTGGGTGATACCCAAATCATCCATTCCCTGCATGCCGGATTTTTGCAGGACACCCGCAGCTGGATTGTGTATCCCAGAAGTGTGAGTTATTCGTTTTCGCTGGACGGAAAACAATGGGCCAATGCTACAGGCACGATGAACAGGATTCCTGCAGACAGCCTGGGTTCGCAGAAACAAACCATCCACACCTACATGAAACCGGTTAAAGCGCGCTACATTATGATGCGGGCTGCGCAATACGGCACCCTTCCCGAGTGGCATCCCGGAGCTGGTGGCGAAACGTTTATTTTTGTAGATGAGGTAGAGGTGAGGTAGTCCTAACCAAGGTCTATGCCCATTTAACGAATACGGATTGTCTGACCAGGTCTGATAATTGTTTTTGCGGTGAATCCATTCAGCCTCAAAACCTCTTTATGGTTTACCCCGTATTTTCTTGATATCGAATATACCGATTCGCCTTTCACCACCCTATGGTATTTGGCTCCATGATGGCTGATTTGACGGTGGTTTACCGGTATTTGCGGATTGTTTCGCACAGAAGTTACTGTCTGCTGTGGAAGGTTTGAGGATTTAATTTTATTAACCTGAAGCGCTGTAAATAATTTGCGGTAAGCCAGGGTACTGTTTCTTACCGATTGGGTATCTATAGGGGTTAAAGCATAGCGGTAATAGCTGTTATAGAGGGCTTCCGTTAACAACAAGCCAAGAAAATCATAACCCCGGGGCGCGAAATGAATCCTGTCGGGTCCGGCAAGTTTATTTTGAAACCAATATGCATTTGACCAGGCGCCTCCCATATTTTTATTGAGATTCCAAAATCCTGTGTTCGCAGCAAAGGCTGTGCGCTCAAGGGTTCTGCATATTGCATCCATAGAAGGTGGTCTGGTGCGCCTAAACAATATATCTGGAGGTGTAGTAATTAATACCTGAACGCCAGGTAAGGAATTGCGCAAATCCGCTATTACCTGTTTTAATTTACTGGAATAACCTACCGTGTCAAAACCAGGTGTACAGGACTCATTAGCCCCTAAAGAAATGATAACCAAATCTGGTTTTAGGGAAACCAAATGTTTAAAAAAATAGGTTGTTCCCATGAAATCGGACAATTGACATGCACCCACCCCGGCCATATGGTATAATATTCCATGTGCATTGGTGTTTTCAAAGCTAAGCCCATACAAACGTACAGGCTTGGTGAAATGCCGGTGGGTATCTGCCTGAATCTGCAGGGAAGTAAATGTTGATTCCAAATTAACTTCACCCAGCTGGAAGCCCCCTTGATTGGAATTATACTGAGGCAATTCTATTTGGCGACCCAGGCTATTGTCATCCCGTATTCCTGAAACATTTAATGGAAGCCCTAAGCTATCGTTGGAATATAAAATACTGAGCTTGTTGAACTGATTGGTGGGATAATCATTAAAATTGGTTAATGCTCCATAATAAAGCGGATTTGGCCGCTGCAACTGAATAGTTAGCTTCATGTTTGGGCTTTGATTCATTACAGCATATCCAACCAAACCAACCGGACCATTGCGCTCCCTTGGAAACATACGCGAATGCTGCCAGGCAACATTGCTAACACATTTATAATCCACCGGTCCATACATATTTAGCAGACTGTACGGAAAAACCATACCACGCCCGGCTTCCCCGAACTCGTGTTGCAAGCGGTATCGGATGGTGCGTGCTAAATAATCGCCCTGAAGGTGGGAATCTCCGATATGAACAATGGTTAACTTTTTCTTATTCTTGTTTTTTAAGGAATCCAACATGAGAAAAAATGGCTTTAATGCTGCATCATTTTCAATAAAATTATTTTCTGCAGCCACCACAATTGGATTCAGTACAAATTCCTGAACAGAATCCCTGTTTTGGCCATTTACATTGCCCAAGATTAACAATGCCATTATAAATATTAACCCACGCATCATTGCTTACCCTTCAGCATATTCAGCACTTTTTGGGGGGTATAAGGATTGTTAGCCATTACCAATTGGTTCATCATTAGGAATTCATTAATATTATATTCTTCAATAAATTTATCGATTTTATAAGGGAAATAACGTACATCTGCCACAAATATTTGCTCAAAATGCGGAACAAGAAAAGGAACAAAAGCGTTGGCATAAGATTCCTTTAATATAAACAACCTTCTTCCATTCTTTTGGGGCCCGTCAATCCGCATAACCGGATAATCAAGGCCAAGAAAAACCCCATATCCAATGCCAAACTCGCCATTTTTATACACTATTTTTGTAGGAGTCCACTGCGTTTGGTTTGCATCAAACTTATAATAAGCCTTGGCTCCGTTAAATGGGATATCAAAAATCTCCAGCCTGTCCGGATTGGCTTTTAAGGTTGGATCGTGGGTGAGTTGGTAAAGGGAGCCCAAAAACGGACCTCCAACAAATTTCGAAGACATCTGACCGAGGGTAAGCGGAGAGATATCAGCTATTTCGCAGAAAGCTTCGTATGCATAGTAAGCTCCGCGCGCAGTCCAGTGATGATCGGTTTTAAAAAATAAATATTCTTTTCTATGGGCCTTCATATGGTTATAAACATCGGCCTTCCCGATTTTTTCATTCAACCCGGAATAAATATAATGGATCCCTTTTGTTTCTGAATTTGCTTTATAGCGGTAGGTGGCGGGAGGAAGGTTAAATTCCGTAGACGAGGGCACCAGCACAGCATAATATTTGATGTGCTTAGGAAGGTGCTCTACCACCGCATTATACATATTGGCATATCGCGCAGAGGAATAGCTGTTTCCACCAAAAAACTGATAGGAACAACTGTCGTAAATAAACACACCATTGGTAAGCAACAGCTCTGCCCCCGTGTCTAGCGCAACGGTGTAATTTGAATCAATTACCAGTGTTGTTTTTTTGGTTTTAATTGATGCTTTTTTCTTTTTTATCGCTATGAACTTCCCCTCATTGCTCTTGCGGGCAATTCCAAACGCATTTTTAATACCATCGGTACCCGCAATAATATCCTCTCTGTATGCAAAGTGATCAGCAATATAGTCTTCCAGTGTTCTGGTAAATGACCCATCAGTCCAGGTTTGCCAATTTAAAGCTGGAAAAGCTGTCAGTTTTCTTTTTTCACTTGTAGAAATCTCCTTTTTACCCATCATAGAAAAAAGAACAGCGAGAAACGCCAATAAACCAATTGGGAATAGCGTGTTTAATATATGGTGCCAATTTTTCCGCATATTAAAATCTAAAATATAAAAACGGGTTAAAGGATTTTGCTACCAGCAATGCAATTGCGATTAATAGGAAAGTAATGGATGCTATTGTGTTGGCAAGACCAATGATAGCAGGCTTATTGGATAATTTTTGGATTAAATAAACACCCATTTTTTTACCCAATGGCGTAAGGAATATAATGGCTGCAATCATCCAATAAATATGCTCTAAAAGGTCACTGGTAAATCCTGTTTTTTGCCACGGATGAGACCCTGAAAACAAAATAAAAAAATACTGTTTCAATTTTTGAAAATCAGTAAAATAAAAAAGCGGATAGCTAAAGAAAACAGCCAAAATAAGATACACATGAGATAACCAGGATCCCATGAATTTAAATATTCGATTTAAAAACCACTCTTCAAGTATGATTAAAACAGCAAAATACAAGCCCCAAAAAATAAAATTCCAACTTGCACCATGCCAAAGGCCACTCAAAGCAAAGGTGATTAACAATGCATACATCACACCCCATTTACCCCAATGCCTTTTGTTAAATGCTATGGGCGTGAACAAATAATCACGTAAAAAAGAACCCAAACTGATATGCCAGCGGGTCCAAAATTCTTTTATTGATTTTGCTATATATGGAAAGTTAAAATTCTCCAGATAATGAAATCCAAGCATTCTTCCCATCCCAATGGCCATGTCTGAATACCCGCTGAAGTCATAGTATAGCTGTATGGCAAATAGAAAAATACCCATAATTGCTTCCGAAATACTCAAGGCTCCCAAATCTCCTTCCAGGTATTTGGCAACAAGTGTTCCGGCAGTATTGGCAAAAAATACTTTTTTAAACAGGCCCCAGGCAAACCTATTTACGCCGTAGGAAATATCAGCCCAGGTTGCACTTCTTTTTTCTATTTCTTGCGCAATATCAGAATAGCGCACAATAGGGCCGGCAACAAGCTGGTGAAACAGCGAAATAAACAGTAAATAATTTAGGTATTTTTTCTGTGCCGAAACCTGGCCGCGATATACATCCAATATATAACTTAATGATTGAAACGTATAGAAGGATATGCCTATTGGAAGGGCCAGATTAGGCGCCTTTACAGAATATCCGGTTATATCCGTAAAGATGCCGCATAAAAAACCTGAATATTTGAATACCACTAGTATACCCAGGCTGAAAAACACTGAAATCCCCAAATACATTTTTGCCCGCCAGTGATTTTCATTTTTTTCAATCAGTCGGGCCATGGTAAAATCTACAAGCGTAGTAAACAACAACAAGAACACCCAAACAGGTTCGCCCCAGGCATAGAAAATTAAAGAAAACAGGACCAGTACAATATTCTTGTAATTGATGTTTCCATGCAGCCAATTGAACAGTAAAGACAATGGAAAGAAGAAAAGTAAGAAAACCAAACTGGCAAAGACCATGTCGTTTATTTAAAGTATCATAAAGAATGGCGGCAAAATTGGTGAAAAACCCAAACAATCGCAACTAGAGCGGACAAATAAACTTTTACTGTGTATTTCTAATGATTGCTTAACCGGTAATTACCAAAAAGCATTTTTCAGGCGGTTTGCTGATAACCTCAACCCTTCAGCTGCAATATCATTTGGTGCAGGAGTTCTATTTGGTCCTTGAGGTCTTGTATACGGCTTTCATAAACCTTGCGTTCGTTATCTGCCATGCCCTGCACATACATTACTGTACCGGCATTGCCGCCTTGCTGGTTGTAGTTTTGCTGTATGTATAAATCATCTTCACCAACAAGGGTATTGAATGGCACACCCAAAACATTGGAAATCTCACGCATGCGGCCCACCGTAATGTTATCCGGGTTTTTTTCCAACTGTGAATACGCTTGCTGACTGATATTCAGTTTTGACGCAACATATTCCTGAGAGAGGTTAATGCTTTCACGGACCATTTTTATTTTGTTTTCCGCACTTACTGGATTTTGTTTCATCTCCTCTGTTTTTAAAGCAACCATTTTGTAAAGATACCGGCTGTTCACACAATTGAAATGCGTGTTTGGTCATGCACTGATGAACATCAATGCTAAGTTATGCTATATCACATAATAACGACCATTCCGCAGAATGGTTATGATTGCGATAAATCTTATCTGTTGTTATCCCGCCATTCATAGACCCACTGGGCCTGAATCATTTCCAGATGGCCCTCATTACTTTCTTCGCGGGTGCCTTTGAAATGGGGAATTTCCAAAACCCACTCCAGCAGTTCGGTAAAACGGATGCGGTAAATTTTGCTTTCGTTGAAATCATAGCCAAAACGCTCATAAAGCTTCATGGCAATGTCTTCATAATCTGACCAGTATATTGGGAGTTCGAACATTGTTTTTAGGTTAAAGGTTAGGTGGTTAGTGGCCGATGATGCCGCTTTGGTCTGGAATGGTTACCACCATGTCGCCATTCTGGGCCAATTTGCACTGGCAGGCCAGGCGTGAATTAAATTTGGGATTGCGGGCGCGGTCTACATAATCCTCTTCTCGGTCGCTCATTTCCGGAAGCAGCTCTTCGCCGCTGTTCACATAAATATGACAGGTGCTGCAACCGCAAACGCCACCACAATTGTGGTTGAGTTGGATGTCATTGTCCAGTGCCACCTCCAGCACGCTCTCCCCAGCCTCAATAACAACGGTGATTGGTGCTTGTGTTTTGTTTTCAAATTGAAACGTGATGTTTCCCATATACAAATGCAAAGGTAACCATAGATACGCACTACCGATTGAATTATGGATATTTACCTGCTGGTTTTGTTTTTCATTCATCAATAAAAGCATGAACAAACAAGTAGTTGGTTAAATCTCCACTTCCTTTACTATTTTTGCAGTCTTATGCAATTTCAGCTTACCGAAGAACATTTAGCCGTGCAGCAGGCTGCCCGCGATTTCGCCCAAACAGAATTGTTGCCCGGTGTTATAGAACGCGATGAACATCAAAAATTCCCGGCAGAACAAGTAAAAAAACTGGGAGAACTGGGCTTTATGGGTATGATGGTAGATCCAAAATACGGCGGAAGCGGTATGGATACCATCAGTTATGTACTGGCCATGGAAGAAATTTCAAAGGTCGATGCATCATGCTCGGTGGTGATGAGCGTAAACAACAGCCTTGTTTGCTGGGGTCTTGAAACCTTTGGAAACGAAGAGCAAAAAATGAAATACCTGGTGCCACTGGCGAAAGGTGAAATCATTGGTGCCTTTTTGCTGAGCGAGCCCGAAGCGGGCAGCGATGCAACCAGCCAGCGCACCATTGCAGAAGATAAAGGTGACCACTACCTGCTGAACGGAACCAAAAACTGGATCACCAACGGCAACAGTGCCAGCGTTTATCTGGTAATGGCACAAACCGATGCTGCAAAAGGCCACAAAGGCATCAATGCACTGATTGTAGAGAAAAACAGCCCCGGTGTTACCGTAGGCAAAAAAGAGGATAAATTGGGTATTCGCGGCAGCGACACGCATTCCATCATGTTTCAGGATGTGAAAGTGCCCAAAGAAAACCGCATTGGCGAAGATGGTTTTGGCTTCAAGTTTGCCATGAAAACACTTACCGGCGGCAGGATTGGTATTGCTGCACAAGCCTTGGGTATTGCCAGCGGTGCGTATGAACTATCCCTGAAATACTCGAAAGAGCGCAAAGCTTTCGGAACCGAAATCATGAACCACCAGGCCATTGCTTTCAAACTGGCCGATATGGCAACAGAAATTGAAGCTTCCCGCTTGTTATGCCTGAAAGCAGCCTGGTTAAAAGACCAGCACCTGGATTATGGCAGGGCAAGTTCCATGGCTAAGTTATTTTCCAGCGAAACTGCCATGAAAACTGCCGTAGAAGCTGTTCAAATACATGGCGGCTATGGCTATGTGAAAGAATACCATGTTGAACGTTTGATGCGCGATGCTAAGATTACCCAGATTTACGAAGGAACCAGCGAGGTTCAGCGTGTGGTTATTAGCCGCGATGTATTGAAAGACTAAAAATTACGGCCACACCAGTTGTGGCACCAATAGCATATAAAAAGGGCCGTCTTGCGACGGCCCTTTTTATATGTCGTTGGTTAAACTCCGCTTAGGGGAACAATTCCAGCGGTGCAAACAAATCACCTGCAGCGGGTGCATTTTTGTTTGCGTTAATTTCTTCCTGTGGAACCAGGAAGCGCTGAGGCAACTTGGTGCCCTTGTTTGGAACAACACCAATAAGGTTGTTGGTACGGCGAAGGTCACACCAAGGCTCAATTTGTCCATACAAAGAAGTGTATTTTTCCACGAGAATTTCTTTTTTAATGGCCTCATTGGCATCGGTACCAGGAACCATTTGGCCGGGACCAAAATCAGCAGAAACATAGGCATCGTACTGGCCACCAATGTTGGTTGCATTGTCTGCGCGCACATTGTTCAGGTGGGTAAGCGCAGCGTTGAAATCGCTATTACGGATTGCGCACTCAGCCAAAATCAGCTGATTTTCCACATAGGAAACAATGGCAAAGTTGTTTGTTGCAGCGAAGATACCATTGTCAATGTTGGGATCCAGGGGAGTGTAGTAATCTTCCAGGAAGTAGTATGCATAGCGGTCAGACTCATCTGTTTTTGCGTTGTTGCGGAAAAACGAAGACGAATCCAAAAGTTTCTGCATGTGTGAGCCGCTGGCAGAGATATAGCCGGCACGGTTCCAGTCCAGAAAGTCATAATACAAATTCCAGGCACCAGGGGTGGCCTGGCTGTGATCAGCCAGCAAATCCTTGCCTGCAGCAATACCGCTTGTGGCAGCAGCTGAGGCTTTGGTGTAGTCCTTCATGCGCAGGTATGCACGCGCTTTCAGGGTATTAGCCACTTGAGCCCAGTTGTGGTTACCCACATAAGCTCCGCTAAAATTTGCATGGTTAGCACCGTAAGACAATGCTGAATCCAACAATGCAATGGCATGCATATGAACGTCGGACATCTTATCGAACTTAGGGCTGCTAATGCCTTCTGTGCAAGCTTCGCTATCTGGAATATCGCCCCACAAGGCTGAAGCAGTAAGCAACAAGTTGGCCTCTGTGATACAAGCCACAGCATTTAATTGCTTGTTGTTTGCCTTCGCTGCTTTTGCACGAATAATGCGGCACTGCGCAATACCTTCGGTGTATAGATTGCCCCAGGGGGTATTGAAATCACCGGCAGTCATTACATAATCATTGTATGATACAAACTGACGATCCCAGCCCACGTGATGGCCAGAGAAAATGCCTGCCAGGCGGGCAGCTTCGCCTTCATTAACCAATACGTTGGCCAATTGTGCACCTGAAATCATCAGGGTAGGGTCAGAATCGCTGAACTGACCTGGGTTATTCTTGTTTATTTCCTTGATGTCCTTTTTGCAGGAGGTAAATCCTACAGACAGGGCCAAAGCAAAGGAAAGGATATATGAAATCTTTTTCATGTTGTTATTCCTTGTAATTGAATTAGAGGTTGAACTTAATATTAAACAAATAAGACTTGGTGCCTGGGTTGTTGAAATAATCCAGACCGCGTCCGTTTGATACACCGGTAAGGTTGGTTTCAGGATCCAATCCTTCAAACTTGGTCCACAGGGCCAGGTTTCTTCCTGTGAAGCCTACGCTGATACCGCCAGGTATGTGCACAGCATCAGACCATGATTTTGGCAAAGCATAAGACAAGCTAAGTTCGCGGATACGGGTCCATGAAGCATCTTTAATGAATTGTTCAGCAACTGAACCAAAACCACCACCAAGGCTGGTGTACCAGTATTGATTTAACCATACGTTGCCACTACCAAAGTCTTTCAAGCTACCACGTGCAGTAATGCTACCGTCAGCATTAACGGAAGCCAAACCATTGGCACCGGCAGCGGCCGCTGTTGCAAGGGTAACACCCCGATAATCCACGATATTGGCAGCATCTGCAGCAGATACAGTAAATTCAGTAGCTGTTTCAGGCGTAACACCAAAGTTGTTCAATACACCATAGGTACCAGCCCACATTTGGTTGCCCTGGCAAGTCTCAACAAGCAGGTTAAAATTCAGGTTTTTGTAGTTTCCGTTCAAGCCTACGCTACCTCTCCAGCTTGGGTTAGGATCGCCGATTACACCTTCTTCTGCAGAAGCAGTAGGGAAACCGTCGGCATCAAGAATCATTTTACCATTTTCATCTTTGGCAAACTTACCACCCCACAGAGCGCCCATTGCATGGCCTTCTACAGCGCGAGATGAAGTTCCGGTGAAGCCGGCAAGGAAGATTGGTGCCGCACCATTCAGGTTGTCTACCATGTTGCGGTTGGTACCCAGGTTTCCGTATAGGTTAAGGTTAAAGTTGTCTGACTTAATAAGGCTGAGGTTCATATCAACTTCGAAACCTTTGTTAGACAAGTCAGCAGCGTTTTTCCACTGGTTGGCATAACCTGTAGAGTTGGCCACAGCAATTGCCAAAACAGCACCTTCAATTTTATTTTGGTAATAGGTGAAGCCCAAAGACAATTTGTTTTTGAAGAATTTCAAATCAGCACCGATTTCGGTTTCTGTTTTCATTTCAGGCTTGATGTCCGGGTTACCCTGGGTAGAGCTTCTGTAGATAGAACCACCATACAGAGAACCATCCAGATAATCGCCCCAGCCTGAAGAAGAACCTGCAGCAACGTAGTTGGTGTTCCATATGTATGCTGGGGGAGCAACACCCACGCGTCCGGCAGATAAACGTAATTTAGCATAGCTCAACAGGTTGCTTGGTTTCACGTCTTTGGTGAGTTCGTAGGCCAAGCTGGCGCTGGGCGAGAAGAAGCGATCTGCATAGGTAGAAGATGCTTCGGAAGCACCGGTCAACTGCAGGAATATTTTGTCTTTTATGTCAAAATCCAAAATACCATAAACCCGGTTGTTGATTAACTCTGAGAAAGAGTTGAATGGGTCCTTGTTTTCGGTGGTAGAGTTGATGAAAGCAAAACGGTCCTGATCACGAATGATGAACTGAGAAGCTGTTCCACCAATGTTGTAAAAGTTTTTGTAGGTATACAGGTAACCAAATGTGGTGTTCAGGTTGATATCGCTGGACAGCTTGTGGTTACCCTGGTTGATAAAGTGCAGGCTGGATTCGCTTTCCTGAATATTGTCGTCGGTGAAAGCACCGTTTGCCTGGTTGGCTGCGGAGTTTACCGGAAAATAGGTAATGCGACGGTCGGTAGACATGTCATGACCGAGGCGGGCAATCAGCTTTTGGTTCTCGCGCCATTTGTAGGTCACTTCAGGCGTAAGGATGAAGCGGCTTACATCAGAGGTATTGGTTTGCTCGTTCAAGGTCCAGCCTGGGTTGTTGTAGGTTGGTGCTGCATCGCCCAGGTAGCGGCGGTAGCCGCGGTGTGCATTGAATTTTGGAACACCGGCAGCAGAGTAGTAAGTACCTTTATGGTCGGAATTGTCAAAATCGGGTGCAGTACGGAGATATCCAAGATAAAGACCATCCAGGTTAGATCCCATTTGCACTCGGTTGGAAATGATTTTTGCCATGCTGGCATTCAATCCTACGGTCAGCTTGTCGTTGATGTTTTGGGTAAAATTCAATCGGGCAGTTGTTCTTCTGTAGTCAGAAAGACCCTTCATGATACCTTGCTGGTTCCAGTCGCTCAGCGAGAAGAACATGTTGCTCTTATCATTGCCAGAGGAAATGGACAGGTTGTTGTTCCAGGTGATACCGTTGCGGAAAACCTGTTCGCGGTTTTTATCGTTGTATACAGTTCTGTCGCCTTTTCTAACGATCGTTCCATATACGGTTCCATCATCGGCTACAAACCTAGCTCCTGCTGCGTTAATGCTATCGCTACCGCTGCGTAAAGCGATACGATCACCCCAAGAGTTAGCGTTGTTTGCTACCCAACGTCCACCAGCACCCTGGCCAAAAGTGCCTTGCTTTTCGTATTCGCGGTTTACTTGGTCAATTGCATAAGTAGATGAGAATTCAATGCTCATGCCACGCTTGCCTTTTTTGGTGGTAATTACGATTACACCATTTGCTGCGCGGGTACCCCAAACAGCAGCAGCGGCAGCGCCTTTAAGCACTTCTACCGACTCAATGTCTGATGGGTTTAAGTCGTTTAAGCGGGATTGCTGTACAACACCATCTACGCCACCGCCTAGGCTGGAGTTGCTTACGGGAATACCATCCACAACAATCAGCGGCTGATTGCTGCCTGTGATGGTGTTTTGACCACGAATCTGGATGTAAGCACCAGAACCGGGATCGCCGGTAGAACGGGTAATTTGCACGTTGGACGCTTTACCAGTGAGTGCTTGAATTACCCCGCTTTCGCCGGATGAAACAAGGCCTTTGCCTTGCACTTGTGAAACAGCATAACCGATTTTGCGTACATTTTTGGTTGTACCAATTGCGGTTACGGTAACTGTTCCAACATCAATGGTGTCGCTGCCTGGACTTCCGCCAGGGCCACTGGCCTGTGCAAACGCCGATGGGGCGAAGGACGAAGCCGAAATGGCAATGAGTAAATGTTTAAATCTCATACGTTGTGATTGGTTGTTTGATTTACAATCGTAATGAAAATTTATCAGATATCACTAAAACCCATAAGTATGAACGTGGGTAAATCGGTGAATATGGCATCGCCTGAACAGACAGATTTTGAAAATCTACAAATGGCCATATATTTTGCCACATTGAATTTAACACATTTTTAACACACCAATTCAGCTTGTTTTAGGCTGTTAAGAATAGTTTCTAAATTGTGGATAATTATTTTGCCTCTTTTTAGACGAGCGGTCATTTTTATTAGACCAAAAGTGGTTTTAGGGTGTAACAAAAAAATCCGGCTGTTGCCGGATTTTTTTGTTTTATGAAAAATAATGGTCCTTACATGAAGAAACGCACAATCCAATATACGATACCGGCAACGGCAGCGCTTACGGGAATGGTAAGCAACCATGCAACCAGTAAGCTTCGGGTAACACCCCAGCGCACGGCGCTTAAACGTTTGGTTGCACCGACACCAATAATAGAACCCGTGATGGTGTGGGTTGTACTAACCGGTATACCCATTTGCTCGGTCATGAAAAGCGTAATGGCGCCAGCTGTTTCAGCACTCACCCCTTCCAAAGGTGTTACTTTGGTAATGCGTGTTCCCATGGTTTTTACAATTTTCCAGCCACCACTCAAGGTTCCCAAACCAATGGCACCATAGCAAGCCAATGGAACCCAGTTGGGAATATCTTTGAAGTCGCTGATGTTGCCGTTGGCGATAAGTGCGGCACCGATAATACCCATTACTTTTTGAGCATCGTTGCCGCCATGGCCAAGGGAAAATGCTGCTGAAGATAGCAACTGCAGCTTTTTAAACATATTGGCAGTGCGGTTTGCAGACGGTTTCCGTAACTTATCAATGTAAATGTAAGACAACACAAATATCAATATGACACACAACAGAGCGTATCTAAGAAATGAATTATCCGCTTTCCCTATTTCCTTGGTCAGATCTTTGGTCAAATCAATGTTAAACGCCTTTTTCAGCTTGTCTTCATCAGCACCGCTGAAGGCCATGGTATGTGCAACCACTTCTGTAATGCTGTCGGCCGCTATGCTGTCTGTTTTTGTCTTTTGGGCCAACAATTCCTGATGTTGCTTCAACAGGGGTTTGAGACCATCTATCTTAGCTGTGAGGGCTTCCAGTTGTGGTTTTTTGGATTCATCATAGAAAACTTCTTTTTTCAAACGGTCAAGTTTGGCAGTTTTACTTACAATGTCCTTCAATTTACTTACTTCCAGATCTTTGAAAGACACGGCTTCAGCGATATTTTCCGCAACCTTTTTGCTGCCAATTTTGGTATAATCGCTGAGGTAGGGTAGCGCCTTTTGATAATTGGCAGTTGCCTTTTCCAGCTTGGCTTTGGCTTCTTCGTTGTCAGGCTTTTTTTCTACCTCTTTTTTGTATTTATCTACCCGGAAAAACTTTTGCAGGTTTTCCTCCATTTTGCCTTGCTGAAAATGCGCAAACATAAACCAGGTAGCCGCAGTAGTTGCACCAATAATTCCCAGTTTAATCCAAAGATTGCGGTGAATGGTTACCAGCGCCATGAACATGGAAATGAGCATGCCAATCATGGGAGCCAGGAAAATGAACAAGAGGGTTTTTACAATTTTTTCCATTTCCACAACACTGCTGAATGCCACAAATCCTTTGGTCATGTATGCATGAGCCACCGCAGCGCCGGCAAACCCACCAATGAGGGTGTGAGAGGAAGATGAAGGTATTCCGTACCACCATGTAAGTAAGTTCCAAAAAATAGCGGCAATTAGCCCCGAAAGGATTACCGGCAAGGTGATGTAGGTATCTATTACGGTTTTGCCAATGGTGTTGGCAACGGCGTGATCTTTGAAAATAAAGAATGCTGCAAAATTGAATAAAGCAGCCCACAATACGGCCTGAAGGGGTGTAAGGACTTTAGTACTTACTACGGTGGCAATCGAGTTAGCCGCATCATGAAACCCATTGATATAGTCAAATATCAGGGCGAGGGCAATGATGACAATTACAAGTGTCATGAAAGTTGTGGGGTGGGATTAGGCGTATTTAACGATGATGGTTTCAATCACATTGGCCACATCTTCGCATTTGTCGGTAGCTACTTCCATCACCGTATATACTTCCCTGCGGCGTATCAGTTCTTTGAAATCATTTTCGGTTTCAAACAACTTTTTGATGCTCATGTCAAAAATATCATCGGCATGGTTTTCCAGGCTATTAACCCTTACCAAGCTTTCCGTTATTTTTTCAGGGCGCTTCAATTCACGCAACTGCATTACCGCTTTGCCAACTTCTGTAGCGCTTTGGTTTATCACCTCGGCCATTTTCTGGATGCCTTGGTCATTGGGATTGACGCCATGAAACTGTATTTTCTTACAGCTTGCATAGATATAATCAGCTACATCATCCAAAGCAGTGGCTAGGTAATGGATGTCTTCACGGTCAAATGGGGTAATAAAATTGCGGCCCAACTCGGTAAAAACCTGGTGGGTTAGTTCATCGTTTTGGTGCTCAAGGTCCTCGATTTCTTTGGATAGGGCCAAACGCTTGTCCTCATCTGTTTCATATACGAATTCCTCCAAAAGCTTGCCCATCAGGGTTACCTTTTCTGCTACCTGCTCAAAAAGACTGTAGAAAACACGGTCTTTGGGCTGGAAAATTTTCATAATGTTGTTGAATACCATGGTCAGTTTATTGATGATACAAAATTATTTCGGTTGTGTTTTATTACACGTGTCTTAAAACATAATTAACAATAAGATAACATTGGCCTGTTTTATCCAACGTTTGTTAACACAATGTTTTCTGCTGTATACGCAACTTGCTGGCAATATTCACAAGCATCCCGAATGGCGTTGTAACTTTCAAAACGCCTTAAAAAGGCGTCCGGGGCAGTCTCTCTTTCAAATAAATGCTGCAGCGCATGTTCATAGGCGGCATCCATTTCCCGCCTGAGGCGGTGTATTTGCTGGGCGTGTTTCATCACCATTAGCCGGTGCGCATTGCCAATATCTTCAACCATACTGCGCATCTCTTCCGCGGATTTGAGCAACAAGTTGCCCATGAGCAAAATGTGACTATCTGCCGGGTGTTTATCCAGCCAGGAAAGCGTTCTTGCAATTGTATAAATACTGCGGCCAGCGTTGTGGATGTCTATGGAGATTTGGTGCACAGATTCCCTGTCAATGGGCGTGATAAAAACTTTTGAGAGTTTCTGAACCGTGTTGCGGTAGTTCTCCAGTTGTTGCGCATGCAAGGTTTTAAGCTCATCAAATAACGCTTTTTTGGCTTCCTCGTCTTTGGCGGACAACATGGTGTTGAGCAAATCGGTTTGCCGGTTCAACATATTCACACCGTTGTTGAACAGCTGAAAGAATATTGCATCTCCGGGCGTTATTAATTGTTTTAAAGCTTCCGAAATCACAGGTCAAAGGTATCCAGACCCTGATACTCCTGGAATGCATTACAGCAGAATTAACAGTAATATAATGCCATTGGCTTACAGCTCTTTGCGCAAGCGGGCTACAGGGATATTGAGCTGTTCGCGGTATTTGGCCACGGTTCTGCGTGCAATGGAATATCCTTTTTCCTTTAGCAGCTCCATCAATGCCTCGTCGGTAAGCGGTTTTTTCTTGTTTTCATCACCGATGGCATCAGAGAGGATTTTCTTGATTTCCCTGTTGCTTACCTCTTCGCCTTCGTCGGTTACAATGCCTTCGCTGAAAAAATATTTCAGGGGGAAAATACCAAAATCGGTTTCAACATATTTGCTGTTGGCCACCCTGCTGATGGTGCTTATATCCAGATTTACCTGATTGGCAATATCCTTTAGGATCATGGGTTTTAAATTTGTGTCATCACCCTCCTGAAAAAACCCGTGCTGGCGTTGCACAATGGCTTGCATGGTGCTTAGCAGCGTGTTTTGGCGTTGTTTTACACTGTCTATAAACCACTTTGCACCATCCAGTTTTTGCTTGATGTATTGAACAGCGTCGCGCAGGTTTCTGTCGTTCTTTCCTGAATGCTCATAGGCCCTCAGGGTTTCCGCATAGGCCGGAGAAATACGCAATTCGGGTGTGTTGCGTGAGTTTAGCCTTACCTCTATTATACCATCGGATGAAGTAACTATAAAGTCCGGTACAATGTACTGGGTTTTATTGGAGCTGGCACCGGTTTCGCCCGGTTTTGGGTTTAGCTTTACTATTTCGGCAATGGCAAGCTTAAGCTGATCATCATCGATTTTAAGGGAGCGCTTTATCTTGTCATAGTGCTTTTTGCTAAACGCTTCCATCTGCTCCAGAATAATGGTTTCAGCAAGGGTTATGGCCGGGCTGTCGCCATAATCTTTTTTGTATAACTGTAGCAGAAGGCACTCTTGCAGGTTTCGCGCAGCAATGCCCGCCGGATCAAAGTTTTGAATTTTAATGAGCAGTTTTTCCAGGTGATCCTCGGTGGTAATGATATTCTCATTAAACGCCAGGTCATTTACAATGCTTCTCAGTTCCCGGCGCAGGTATCCGTCTTCCTCTATGGAATTGTTCAGGTGAACGGCAAGCTCTAAATCTTTTTCGTCATAAAAAGTGGCCCGCGCCTGCTCCACCAGGTATTCCTGAAAACTTCCCAGGCTGGCAAGGGGCATTTCCTTTTGCTCGTCGCCGCTGTAATCCTCATTCAGGCGAAAACCACCATCATCATCGCTTCCATTGGCGCGGAGAAGTTCATCCACATCCACGTCGTTGCTGAGGTAGTCATCTCCGAATTCATCCTCAGTATCATAGCGATCTTCCTCGGTGGTTTCGGCGCCATTGTCTTCCAATGCGGGGTTATCCAGCAGCTCTTGTTCCACTTTTTCCTCAAAATCCTGGGTGTTGAGTTGCAGCAGTTTGATAAACTGGATTTGCTGCGGACTCAGCTTCTGCAGCATTTTTTGACTTAAACTCTGCTTTAATGAACTCATTTTTTCTGCTTCGTGTGCTTTGCGCTACCTTTGCAAATACCGTACAAAATTAACGTTTTTGCATCGTATGTATATAGAGGAATTACACAGTGCCGTTGGTAAAACGGTTACGCTGAAGGGCTGGGTAGCCAATAAGCGCGAAGGAAAGGGCATTGTATTTGTCATTTTGCGTGATGGCACGGGCTATTGCCAGTGTGTTGTAACAGAAGATACAGCAGGGGCTGAAGGCCTTGCCAACGGGCAGGATTTAAGTTTGGAATGCAGCGTTTCCCTCACAGGAACCGTGGTAACAGACGAGAAACAAATGGGTGGTTATGAACTGCAGGTTACTGCCGTTGAGCCCATCGGAAAAAGCGAAAATTACCCCATTGCCAAAAAAGAGCATGGTGTAGAGTTTCTGATGGATCAGCGTCATTTGTGGCTGCGCAGCACGCGGCAGTGGGCCATCATGCGCATCCGAAACCGCATCATCTTCAGCATACACCGCTATTTTCAGGATCAGGGATTTGTGCAAATGGACGCTCCCATCTTTACAGGCAATGCCTGCGAGGGAACCAGCACCTTGTTTGAAACCGATTTTTATGGCGAAACCGCATATTTAAGCCAAAGCGGACAGCTTTATGGCGAAGCCATGGCCATGGCTATGGGGCGTATTTATACGTTTGGACCAACCTTTAGGGCCGAAAAAAGCAAAACACGCCGTCACCTGAGCGAATTCTGGATGATTGAGCCTGAAATGGCTTTTTACGATATTTTCCAAAACATGGATTGCATTGAGGGCATGATCCATGCCATCATCACCGATGTAAAGGCCAATTGCCAGCAGGAACTGAAAACCATTGGCAGGGACTTGGCTATTCTGGAAAGCAGCATGAAACCTTTTCCACGCCTAACCTATGACGAGGCGGTGCGCATCATCAAGGGCGAACAGGATGTGAACGGAAAAAACGGTATTGGCAGTTTGGAAGAAGAACTGAAGAAGGTATCATCGCGCCTGCTGGAAGTGGATGCAGAAATTGCAGACCGTGAAGCCAAAATTGCAGGTGGCAGCCTCAAAAAAGGTGAAATTAACTTCTTCCAAAATAAAATTGACAGCCTGAAACAGGAAAAAGCCGATTTGGAAGAAGATGCGCGCAACATTCCCCAATGGATTAAAAGTGCGAAAGAATTTGAATATGGAAACGACTTCGGCGGCAGCGACGAAACAGTGATTACCCGCCTGTTTGATTCTCCCATTATGGTTTATGACTGGCCGCATGCCGTAAAAGCCTTCTACCTGAAACGAAACCCCGAAAACCCTGCATTTGCAAGGGGTGTGGATGTTCTGGCTCCGGAAGGTTATGGCGAAATTGTGGGTGGTGGCGAGCGCGAAACCAACGAAGAACTGCTGAAAGCAAAAATAATAGAGCACGAATTGCCCATGAGCGCCTTCGAATGGTACTTGGATTTACGCCGTTTTGGTTCGGTGCCACACAGTGGCTTTGGGCTGGGCCTGGAGCGCATGGTTACCTGGATTTGCGGCCTTAAACACGTTCGCGAAAGCATTCCATTCCCGCGGATGTACGGCAGGCTAACGCCTTAATTTACTGGTGTTCCGGGCGGAAACAGCAGGATATTATCAATCACCGGTCGGCGATAAACCTGTTGAATACCACCTGTGCGTCGCTGTTCTGAAACAATGAGCCGTGGCCTGCGTTTGGCACTTCATGAAAAAGCCTTTGTTTGCAGGTGCTGCAATCTGTTGCTTTTTGTTTAAAGGTGGGCCAGGAATTCATTTGGATAGGGCTGTCTTCCAATCCTTGTACAAATAAAATATCCGATTTATACCCATCTGTAAAACGCAGCAGTGACCTGGCTTGATACGCTTCTGCATTGTCCCTGGTGGTGCCATATTTATTTTTAAGAGCCGTACACGCTATACCCTGAGATATTTTACCATCTTCCTCCAATTGACAACGAAACACCAGATTCAAGGGTCCAGGTGCATTGGCTATAACACCATTGGTTTCATGCATTGTGTTTAGCCTGGTAACCAAATATCCACCTTGAGAATGCCCTGCAAGAAATATCTTGCGGATGTTAATGCCAAGCTCTGCTGCTGCAGTATTTTTAACCCAGAGCAAGGCCGCCTCGGCATGTGCAATGTTATCGCCGAGCAAAAGGTTTTCTTCCGGATATGCCACGCTTACAAGCATCATATCCTGCCTCGTCAGTATTTTTTTAAAACTATCCAGCGTATTGCGGGCAGCTTTCAGAATGAGGCTATCGTATGCCACAGTACCATGGTATATCATCAGGACATCTCCGCTGAAGTTCAAGGGCTTATCAACCACCACAGTTACACCAATCCCATTGTGCGTAATGTTCAATTCCCGTCTGTAGGCGCTATCCTTGGTATTTGATTCCGTGTGCTTCTTTTTACAGGTACTAAAAACCAATACCGATAGCAGCAGGGAAGTGTATAAAATGGGTTTCATGTTCATTTTGATGATGCAATTATAAAATGGTTTAACCTGCCTTTTGTTCAATAAAAAAACATGGATGTTTTATTCCCGTTAACAGCAACCACCACCTGGTTTGCAGGTGTTAGAGGCCATAATTTCAGATAACTCAACCTTCTGTTTTTCAGGCGAAATTCCACAAGCGTCCTCTGCAAGACATGCTGTTTGTTTGGCCATTAGTAAAAAAACACGGCCATTAAAATCCAAGGCATATTTGCCAATGGTTTCTGACTGATATTCTACTTCAATTTCTAAATCTTCCATTCCCAGAACCCTTTCAGACAAGTCAATAATGTCCCTCAATTTTTGTGGTTTTAAATGGTGGTCTAAGTCATTAGCACTCCACAACTGGAAGTTAGCCACTTTTTCATGCCTTTGCTTTCCTCCACAATCTATAAAATCCTTGGTAATTACCCCAACTTCCGTAATATGGAAATGCGTTGGAACAACGTCGCCATTGGGTAAAATAAAATTGATTTCATTTACTTCCCCTAAATGCATTTTTATTTGTGATAATTTCATCTGCTTAAAAACTGTTAAACGAAGTTAGTGCAAATTACACCGATATCTTCTGTTGAAGGTCTCTGTTATTTTCTGTACCTATTACTTTTTGAGCTTGATAGCTAACCGTTTGTGTAACTAGAAACCAACCCGTCCTTTTTATCATCTAATCCCCCCAATGAATATATTCTTATTGGGTTTCAGGCCTATTGCGTTTATTTGTTTTTCCTTATTTCCCGCATCAAATCATCCAGGTAATCGGTTTGTATTTCTTGTATTTCCAACAATATCCTGTTTTGATGTACCAGCAGGTGGTCTATTTTCTCGCTCAACAATTTTATTTCAAGTTCTGCCTTCAGGTTTATTTTATAATCGTGTTCTGACCGCTGCCTGTCCTTTTGCTCCTGGCGGTTTTGGCTCATCATGATTATGGGGGCCTGAACAGCAGCAATGCATGAAAGGATGAGGTTGAGCAGGATGAATGGAAAAGGATCAAAGGGTTTTTGAATCATAAACCAGCTGTTGATCGCTATCCATATTAACATGAAGGAAAAAAAGAATATAATGAACGTCCAGCTGCCGCCAAATAAGGCTACTTTGTCGGCTATTTTCTGCCCAAGGGTTAGTTCTATTTCTATTTCATCCTGGATAATTTCCGACAATATTGCATTGTTTTTTATGGCTTCCATGACGTCCCTGTCAACAGCTGCCAAATCGCCCCTTTCCTGCGATATCAGCAGGGTAAGGTATAAACGCCTGTATTTATTTAATTCACCAATGGAAATATAATCCTCTTCGGAAAACCCGGGATGGTCCTGTTTGATTAAGGTGAAAACACCTTCCCGAATTTCTTTTCCCAGAATTGCTTCATCTTCCGTTATTTTTTGCTGGTTTAAATAGCTTTTTTTCATGATTGTTATCCCTATTTACACCCAATAATTGCTTTTCTGTTGGATTTCTTTTGGTCCAAAATTAATTTATTTGCTGCTAATGATTTAAACATTGACACCAAACAAGTAGCCCACCAAAGCAGATAAACCCATGGCAATGCTTCCCCATATGGTGATGCGCAGAATGGCTTTAATAATGACTGAACCGCCTGCTTTTGCTGCGATAATGCCCAGAATAACCAAAAACACAATGGTGAGGCCGTATAACCAATACTCCATGGATTTTACCGGGGCAAGCAAGGTTACCATCAAGGGCATAATGCCGCCAACCATAAAAGAGGCTCCCGATGCCATTGCAGCTTGAATGGGTTTAGCCTGGGTGATTTCATTGATTCCCAATTCGTCCCTGATATGCGCTGCCAGTGCATCTGATGCCGTTAGCTCTTTGGCTACCTGATTCGCTGTTTCGGGGGTTAAACCCCTTCGAACATATATTTCAGCCAGAATTTTTTGCTCCTCGTCGGGGTTTGCACGCAATTCCTCAGCTTCACGTTCAATATCTGCCTTTTCGGTATCTGTTTGCGAACTCACCGAAACATATTCACCGGCGGCCATAGACAAGGCGCCTGCTACCAAACCTGCAGTAGCGGCAAGGGCAATGGGTTCCCGTGTGCTGCTGGCTGCAGCAATGCCTATGCACAAACTGGAAATGGAAATAATGCCATCATTGGCGCCCAGCACAGAGGCACGCAACCAGTTGCTTCGGTGCATGAAGTGCGGATCCATGTAATTGTCTATGGTAAGGGTTGCTTTTTCTTGTTCCATGATGCTGCCTGCTAACCAAAGGTAGACAATTCAGCACATTTTTGTGTGACGCATTAAACAAACATGATCAGCATTATGGGGGTAGCCGAGGTTAAATATACCCTATGCCTTTTTCTTTGGGCAGTCTTTGCAGCGCTTGCCGGTCTTATATTTCTTACAGCATTTTTTCTTTTTACCGCCCAGGCACAAACTGCAGGGTGCAACCATGAAAGAAGCCAATGCTGAATTATGTATTTGTGACTCTGACATTGAATGTGTAATTTTGCCTCATCATGACAGACGCTAAGCGCAAAACCGGCTTGTATTGGACCATTACCGCTATTTCTGCGGTGGCCTTGATTCTGCTCACCATTTTTCGTCCCGAAGGTTTCTGGTTGGGATTGCCCACCTTCTTTGGTGGCTTGGTGATGGCCATGGATTGGGTATAATTTCCGGTTTCAGCACCCTTTTCTATATTTAACAAAAGCTGAATTTAACAGCTGATAAGGTTATTGGCTTTTCAGCTGGTTTATCATCTCGTTGTTTCACTTTGAGATTTTTATATAAATGTACTTTTTCCTGATTCAAGGGTTGGGTTATTTTTATTCGCGCGTTTTACGCCCGAATTAGCCCGTCATGCGCTGGAATCCAACGCTGCTTGAAGTTTCGGAACCTGCACTTACAAACAAGACTTCCTTAAGTTGTCGCTGCAGCGCATTCACCATCAGGGTAAATACATCCCGGCTGTTGCGGGTTTTGGCTACCGCGTAGCAACCATGCAACTGACCCACAAGGCTGTATGCCATGCTGCGCGCATCAATCTGTGGTTTCATTTCACCGGCAGCTTTGCCCGTTAGAATGGCACGTTGTATAATCTTTACCTGCGCTTCTAGCACTTCTTCCAGCTTCACGCGAAACGGCTCATCTTCATTGCTCATCTCCACCATAAGGTTGCACAAAACATCGCCGCGTTTTACGGATATGTCCGTGCTGCTTACTTTTATCTCTTCTATGATGTCATTGAGCGCTTTGGCTACACCCTGGGTTTTCTGTTCCAATGAAGACCACTGCCCGGTATAACTGGGCATCAATATTTCGTCTACAACAGCATAGCCCAAATCCAGTTTGCCAGGAAAATAATGGTAAAACGCACCTTTTGTAATGCGCAACCGCTTGATTTCTTTGTCGGTTCTCAGGTTGATAAATCCTCCTTCACAGATGGCTTCAAAACAACGATTAAGGATCTTTTCGCGGGTGATTTTTGTCATAAGGGGCTGCAAATATACCAACCGGTATGTTTTTTGTTGATAACAATGTGGAAAAAGTTTTAAAATCCACAAAAATATGGTTTGTTAACATCCCTCTATCCCTATAAAACAATGCCTTTGGGCTGTTCTTAACATTTTATTGCGGGAAGAAAATGTGGATTATGTTGACAACCGTGCAAATCGCGCAGCTTACTGTTCTAAAATACTGGACGTTTTTAGGCTTGTTTTTGCTGCCAGTTCCAGGCATCTCGGAGCATTTCAGACAAGCCTCTTTTAGCCTTCCAGCCTAATTGATTCGTTGCTTTTGAGGCATCGGCCCAAACAGCCACCACATCGCCTGCCCTGCGCGGTCCAATCTCGTAAGCAGGCACCATGCCCGTCACTGCCTGAAAGGCTTGCAACACCTCCAGCACAGAATTTCCATGTCCGGTTCCGATATTGAAAACTTCGAAACGCCCATTCTGCGAACCGTCAAGCAAGCGGTTAAGCGCTGCAAGATGGGCTTCTGCCAAATCGCAAACATGGATATAATCCCGAATACAGGTGCCGTCCGGGGTTGGATAATCGCCACCATGAACGGTTAATGGCGGACGCAATCCGGCGACCGATTGGGTTAAATAAGGAATAAGGTTGCTGGGAACACCCAGGGGCAATTCTCCAATAAGGCCGCTTGGATGCGCACCAATGGGATTGAAGTACCGAAGGCACTGCGTGTGAATATCCGCACAATCCTGCAAAATGGTTTCACCCATTTGCTTGGTAGCGCCATAGGGAGACGCTGCCGGCTTCACCGGTGATGATTCGCTGACAGGAACAGCATCGGGCTCTCCGTACACCGTGCAGCTGCTGCTGAATACAACATTGGCAATGCCCTCTTTTTTCATGGCTTCCAGCAGGCTAATAAGGCCACCCACATTGTTCCTATAGTACTTAAGCGGCTGTTGAACACTTTCGCCAACAGCCTTGAATGCTGCAAAATGAATAACCGCAGCAATTGATCCTGTTTTGGATACAATTTCCCCATAAACGGCCGGATCATTAACATCGCCCAGAAAAAACACAGGACGCTTGCCCATGAGCTTTTCCAGACCATCCAGCACACCAATATTTGTGTTGCTCAGGTTATCAAGGATGATGGGGTTAAAACCGGCTTCGTGCAAGCTGAGCACGGTATGGGAACCGATAAAACCCAGGCCGCCGGTTACCAGGATATTCTTCATGCGTCGGTGCGTGTTACAACCCCTTTTTCAAGATGATAGGTTTGGGCGCTTTCCGGGCAAACCGCATTGCCTGTTGCATCAAACTGCAGTTTGTGTCCATATTCGCTCATCCAGCCCGTTTGACGCGCCGGATTGCCAACCACCAAAGCGTAATCAGGGATATTTTTAGTAACCACTGCTCCTGCCCCAATAAATGCAAATTTGCCAATATCGTGGCCGCATACGATGGTGGCATTGGCCCCAATACTGGCGCCTTTCCCCACATGTGTTTTGGCATAGCTACCCCTGCGGTTTACAGCGCTGCGAGGGTTTACCACATTGGTAAAAACACAACTGGGCCCCAAAAATACATCATCGTCGCAGGTAACACCTGAGTAAATGCTGACGTTATTCTGGATTTTGACATTATTGCCCAGCACCACTTCGGGACTGATAACTACGTTCTGGCCTATGTTGCAGTTTTTACCAATACTGCAGCCGGGCATGATGTGTGAAAAATGCCAAATTTTAGTGCCTTCACCGATGTTGCAGCCTTCGTCTATCACAGCGGTTGGGTGTGCGGTGTATTGCTCCATGGGTTTTTATGATTGGGTCCATTTGGCTTTGTCCATCTGGCTCATTTGCCATGGCGCGCCGTTGTTTTCAAGATTGGTAAACATGTTGTTGAGTTCAGCCGGAGCTGCGCTCTTTTCCATCACCAAATATTGGCGCATTTGAACAATGATGTCTACCGGATTTATGTTTATCGGGCAGGCCTCTGCACAGGCGTTGCAGGTGGTACATGCCCAAAGCTCTTCCGCACTGATGTAGCTGTGAAGGTCTTTGTTGTCTTCGGTGGCTGAATCTATGTTTTTACCCACCTCATCAAGCCGGTCGCGGGTATCCATCATGATTTTCCGTGGACTGAGCTTTTTGCCGGTTAGGTTTGCCGGACAAACGCTGCTGCAGCGACCGCACTCTGTGCAAGTGTAGGCTTCCATTAGGTTTTTCCAGGATAAATCCTGCACATCACGGGCTCCAAAACCGGCTGGTGGCTGGTAGCCTTCGGGTGGCGCAGCTGTGGGATCCATCATCAGCTTAACCTCGGTGGTTACGCTTTCCATGTTGGCAAACGCACCTTTTGGCTTCAGTGGGGTATAATAAACATTGGGGAAGCTCATGATAATGTGCCAGTGTTTGCTGTAAGGCACATAATTAAGGAACAATAAAATTCCGATAAAATGAAACCACCAGGCGGCCCTTTCGGCGAATATCATAAATCCTGTGCTACAAACATCGCATAAAGGAACCAAATACTGGCTGACCGGACAACTGCCTGCGCCAACAGTATAATGCGCTGCTCCGCGGGATTGCAGGATTTGATCGGCTGCATTCATGTATAGCAAGGCTGCCATGAGCACAATTTCCACCAGCAGGATGATGGTTGCATCTTTTAGCGGCCACCCTTTTAAATCGCTGGAATTTAAGCGGGGTACCTTTACCAGAAACCTTCGAGCCAAAAACACCACGCAGGCTATAATCACAAGCAGTGCAAGGATTTCAAAGAATCCTATGGCCAGGTTGTAAATGTTTCCCATGAAAGAAAAAATTCTGTGTGTGCCCAAAATCCCATCAATGAGGATTTCCATCACCTCGATGTTGATGAGTACAAAACCCAGGTAAACAAAGAGGTGAAACACAGCCGCTACAGGCCTTGTGGCCATTTTGCTCTGCCCCATGGCTACCCACAGCATTTGTTTCCAGCGGGCAGCAGGATTATCAGACAAGTCTACATCACGGCCCAGCAAGATGTTTCGGCGTATAAACCTAACCCGGCCGGTGAAAAACCATATTCCGGTGCCCAAACAAAGGGCAAAAAGGATTTGAGAAATCCACTGCATGTCTGCGAAAATAGTGAAAATGGCTTACAATGGCTTCAGGCCTGCAAGGGTTTGTCTGTATTCCTCCAACATTTCGTGCACCACATCGCCCGCCTGCTTGATATTGTGAATGGTTGCGCTCACCTGTCCTATTTCCAGTTCTCCCTCATCCATATCGCCCTCAAACATGCCTTTTTTGGCCCTTCCGCGCCCCAGCAAGGCAGCCAGTTCATCGGCCGAAGCATCTTTGTTGTAGGCTTCCATTACATCGCGGTAAAACTTATTTTTAAGCAAACGAACTGGGGTGAGCTCTTTCAAGGTCAATTGGGTGTCGCCATCGCCGGCCTGCACAATGGCTTGCTTAAACGCGTGGTGGGCCGAGCTTTCGGCAGTCGCCGCAAAACGACTTCCCACCTGCACAGCGTCGGCACCCAGGCAGAATGCTGCTGCCATGGCCTTTCCGGAACCAACGCCTCCGGCGGCAATCAGTGGTAGTTTACAAGCCTCGCGCACCATCGGGATAAGGCACATGGTGGTGGTTTCTTCGCGGCCATTGTGGCCACCGGCTTCAAAACCTTCCGCCACAATGGCGTCTACACCAACAGCTTCGCATTTCTGGGCAAATTTGGTGTTGGACACCACATGCACCACGGCAATACCGCGCTCTTTAAGCCAAGCGGTCCAGGTAGCTGGATTGCCGGCACTGGTGAACACAATTTTTACCCCTTCTTCAGCAATGATGTTCATGTGTTCTTCTATATTTGGGTAAAGCAATGGCACATTCACTCCAAAAGGTTTATGGGTTGCCTGCTTGCATTTTTGAATATGTTCGCGCAACACGGCAGGATACATGCTTCCGCTGCCAATCAGGCCAAGCCCGCCGGCATTGCTCACCGCTGCTGCGAGTTCCCAGCCGCTGCACCATATCATGCCGCCCTGTATGATGGGATATTCAATGCCCAAAAGCCGGGTAATCGGGTTTTCCATATCAGTGCTTTAATTGTGCTAAATGTGTGGCCATCTCCTGCTGCAGCTTATGTGCTTCGCCTGCAGCCGCTTCGGCATAATCCTCACCGGAAGAAGCGTACAAAATACCCCTTGAACTGTTGATAAGCAATCCTGCATCGGCATTTAGCCCTGCACGGCTGATATCGGTGAGGCTTCCTCCTTGCGCGCCCACTCCGGGAACAAGCAGAAAATGTTCCGGAATCTGTCTGCGAATGGCTGCCACATGTTCGGCGCGGGTAGCTCCCACCACAAACATCAGGTTATCGGGATTACCCCATTTGCAAACGGTTTCAATTACACGTTCATATAGTTTTTGTCCTTCGTATTCCAGCACCTGAAAATCGGCATGGCCCGGATTGCTGGTTAGTGCAAGGCAAATAATCCATTTGTTTTTGAATTCCAAAAACGGTCTCAAACTGTCCTCACCCATGTAAGGTGCCACGGTAACAGCATCAAAATTCAGTGTTTCGAAAAACGCCCTGGCGTACATGGTGCTGGTGTTTCCAATATCGCCCCTTTTGGCATCAGCTATGCGGAACACGGATTTCGGAAGGTAATCCAGGGTTTGCGCCATCCAGTCCCAGCCTTCGGCACCATATTGTTCATAAAAGGCAGTGTTGATCTTGTAGGCAACACTGGAAGGCAGTGTTGCATTGATGATTTGCCTGTTAAACTCCACCATGGCATCGCCGTTTTTGGGCAAATGGCCGGGCAGTTTCCCTATTTCGGTGTCCAAGCCTGTGCACAAATAGCTTTGCTTGGATAAGATTTGATAAACCAGTTCTTCGCGTGTCACGGGGCGAAGTTACGCATGATTTTAATTCAACAATCCACGTGGTGATTTGTCAGTATTGTTCCATAAAAACCACATGCGTAATCAAATTTCCCTGTGATTGATTACATTTGTTATGTGAGGCTATTTTTTACCCTAATATTCGGACTGCTGGCATCTCCTGCGCTGGCGCAATATATACAAATTGGCGAGGGCTATTTTCTGGGAACCCTGGCGGGGCCCATGGCGTCGTCCACAACAAGCAGCAACTATGGGTGCAGGTTTGCCTACATTTTTCCCAGATCGGTTTTGGGAAATATGAAGCATGGCGATACGCTGGAAAGCATTGAATTTATGCGCAGCGCGGGTGTTCAGCTCGGTTCAGCAACACAATTCAGCATCTGGCTTAAAAACACCTCAAAAACCGATTTTGGGGCCGGTAAAATCTCCTTTTCCAGCGAAACCGGCTCCGCGGTAAACGTATACAACACCACGCCGGCAAATGATCTGGGCGGCTCAGAAGGTTTTCATCTTTTTCCATTTTCCCTGCAGAAATATGCATTCGACACCACCAAGGGCGACAACCTGATTGTGCTCATCGAGTTTAAACAAACCGTTACCCAACCGGGCGTGGTAAACTGGTATTTTGAAAGCAGTGCCACTGTTCCCGGTTATTCGGCAAACCAAACCAAAAGCTTCACCGGTGCAGTATTGATAGACAGCCTTGCGACAACTTCCGAATACCACCCTACAGTGGTGTTTAACTATCCCCGCATTGACTTTGACGCTGCAGCAGTTAAGTTTTATACCCTGGGTAAATTACCCGTTCCCTTGGGCAACCCCGACAGCGTAAAGCTGCTGGTGCGCAACGTGGGAAAAAAAGACCTGAGCACGACCAAGGCTTTTAGCCGGCTTAAAGGCGTAAATACAGGATTGGATAGCACCTCGTTTAGCCTGCAGAAAGGCAAAATGGCCTTCATCAATATGCCCAGCCTAAACCCATCAAAAAAAGGCCTGGACACCGCATTTGCAGATGTACAGGATAAAAACAACAGCAACAACACAGCGCGCAGCTATCGGTTTAACAACGAAAACATATACAGCTACCGCGATGTAACACTGCCTCCGGCACCGGGTGGCATTGGTTTTAACGGCGCGTCAGGTGATTTCGTGGCACGTTTTTATTCTGGTAAAAGCAAGGCAATCAACCAGGTAACCGTGGCTTTTGCTGCAGCAGGACGGTCTTTCAGCGTGGGTATATGGGACAACAGTGGCCGTAAAGGCCGCCCAGGAAAACTCCTGTACCAAAGCCCTAGCTTAAACACTTTAGCTGGCAATTATATACTGGATCTGGCCAAGCCAGTGTCAGTAAACGGAACCTTCTATGTGGGTGTGAAACAAACGGGTACCATCAATGTGGCCTTCGGCTACCAGGACGAAAGCCCTGTGCGGCCAAATACTTTCTTTTACGCAACACCCACAGGCGACACCAATTGGGTGGATTTTGCCCCTGATGCCCCTTATAAATTCATCATTGAGCCCCGCTTGCAGGGCGACACGGACCTGCTGGCCGTTTCTGCCGATTTTCCAAAAGATTCCATAGACCGCTTTACCATGGATACCATGGCACCCCAAGGAACCATTGCCAATATTGGTGCAAAAAGCCTTAAGGATAGTTTTTTGGTGACTTGCGAAATACTGGTTTTCGGGAAAAAGGTTTACAGCGCAACCAGGAAAGACACCATGACTTCCGGACTGCGCAGGACTTATAGCTTCCCAAAAAAATTCTATCCCACCAATTATGGTGAACATGAACTCCGGATTATTGTTTCCAAAACAGGAGATAATATCAACGATAACGATACGGTTAAACGGCTATTCTTTGTGGGCGTGAAAAAAGATGTTATGGTGTCATCGGTGTTTGACCCCTACAGCAATGCGATTTACGAGTATCAGCGTGATACCCTGATGCCGGTTGCCACGGTATTAAATCCGGGATATGACAATACGATTTCGTTCACAGCAAGGTGCCGTATCCTGAAAGGAAGCACCGTAGTTTATAACCAAACCAAAACGTTGTCGCTTCCAAAATTCCAAAGCAGCATTCTGGCCTGGCCAACCTACAAATGCACCGATACCGGGAGGTTGCAGGTAGTGTTTACCACTGAAATGGTTGGTGACAAACAACGCTCCAACGATACACAGAAGATTTCTATTTTTGTAATCAAATCCTATGATTTGGGCATAGACAGCATTGCTTCTCCGGCAAAAAACTTCTTTTATGCTCCCGGAAAACCCATTGCATTGATGCCCCGGGTATACAACGATGGTTTGCTGAATATCGGTGCTGCGCGTTTATCAGTGCGCATCAGCTCTGCCTATAGCCCAAAGGTTTATACGGATACATTCACTTATCCGCTGGCCGGAAAAGACGGCTATGTGGTTAGTATGCCAAAAAGCTTCACACCAACTAAAAAAGGCTTGTATCGTGCGGTATTCAAGGTTTACCATCCAGCAGATTATGTGCGCAGCAACGACAGCATGGTCCGCGATTTTTTCGTAGGCATGCCTTACGACTACACCACCTTATCGGTAAATTATCCTGTAACCAAAGACACCTTAAGCATTGGCGGCGGACCTTATGCGCCAAACATCCGCATTGCAAACCAGGGCTTTATCAAAACCACCGAACTGGTGCCGTTTATATGCCAAATCTGGTATGGTAAAACAAGGGTTTACCAGGACATCAAAAGCACCACTCTGGATACCGGACAGGTATTGGCATTCGACATGCTTAAAACCTTCAACCCCATCAATGCCGGCGTTTATAAGGTGCTGGCCTATACCAACTATGTTTCAGACGTAAACCGCAAAAACGACAGCGCCTGGAGCAGTTTTTATGTAGCGATTGGCAAAGATGCTGCCGTTACCTTGATAGACTCACCAAATACAGGCAGCCGCTTTGCTGCCATGGAATCTATATTTTCAGTAACCGCGAATATTGCCTCTCAGGGAAAACAGGCCATTGGCGCGGTGAAAACCTTTGTCGAAGTATTCAATCCTAAAAAAGAACTGGTTTACCTGGCATTCCGAAACGACACCCTGAATTTACCACAGGTGGAAAAAACCATCCGTTTTGACGGGTTGCAACTGCTGGATTCCGGAAAATATGAGTTGCGGATTCGGGTCTACAGCGTTCAGGACCAAAACGCGCTCAACGATACCCTGCGGACTGTCATTTATGGATACCGAAGGCACGATATGGCGTGGAACCGCTTTGAAACGCCACAAAATGGGCAATGGCTGGTAAACACCTTTGGAAATGCCTACCTGAGGGCCTCTTTAAAACAAATTGGCGAAGACACCACCCCGTTTTCCGGCAAGGCCATTTTCAGGGTGCTGGACAGCATCAGTGGTACGTCCCTGTTTGTTGATACGGGAAGTTACAGCGCCATTGTTCCTGGTGCAGGTGGCATTGCCAGCAGCAGCAGGTTGTTTCCTTTTATTATTGCCGGTGCGTTTCGCATCGAAGCAACCCTGGAGCGCTACACCGATTTATTCCCAGAGAACGATACGTTAAAAGGAAATTTCAGGGTGGTATATAATGCGGTGAGCAACATTCCCAACCTGCGGTTTGCGGTATATCCCAATCCGGGCATGGGTAGTATGCGCATTTCTGCTTCTGAACCGGTTTTATCAGCAACATTCACTGATTTGGCGGGTAAACAAGCTTTTCCTGTTCGGATAGACAGCAACAGCTATAACACTTCCGGCCTGGCGCCGGGCATGTACCTGATTCACCTGAAATTTGCCCGCGGTAATGCAAGCACTGTTTGGGTAAAAACTGCAGGGCAATAATTATCTAGGTAGCGAAGAATTTCACACTTACTGCGTAATTGGCGCAAAGCGCTGCACGGGTCCGTGTTCTGTTTCCACCATCTCCAGAAACATGCCTGAGGGGCGCACCCAAAGCGTTCCCGAAGGAACATCCGGGGTTTCATAGAGCGGCTTGTAAACCACCAGGCTCTCCAGGGTTTCGCTGTGCAGAGCCATGCCGAGCACTTCGTATTCTTTACCCTTGTAGTGGCGGTATTTACCAGGAGGTATTGTCTGGAATGTTGGGATGTCCATCAATCTTCAAATTTGCGTTTTATTCCATAAAAAAACCCCGGAAATCCGGGGTTTTTAAAAAGTTTTATTGGTTTTTATGAAATCAAACCGGCAAAATGCTTTACCGTGCGCACCAGCTGGCTCACATAACTCATTTCATTGTCGTACCAGCTTACCGCCTTAATCAACTGGCTGTCGCCAACGGTAACCACCTTGGTTTGGGTGGCATCGAACAACGAACCGAATGAAATTCCGATGATATCGGTGCTCACCAGTTCTTCTTCGGTATAGCCGAAGCTTTCGTCGGCGGCGGCTTTCATGGCAGCATTGATTTCAGCAGCTGTGGTTTTCTTGGCACAAATTACCGTAAGTTCAGTTACAGAACCGGTAATGGTGGGAACACGCTGTGCGCCACCATCCAGCTTGCCTGCAAGCTCTGGCAATACCAGGCCAATGGCTTTGGCGGCACCGGTGCTGTTGGGAACAATGTTTTGTGCGGCAGCCCTTGCACGGCGCAAATCTCCTTTTGGGTGCGGAGCGTCTAAGGTGTTTTGGTCGTTGGTGTAAGCGTGAATGGTGGTCATGCTACCGGCCAAAATGGTGTAATTATCATTCAATACCTTGGCCATGGGCGCAAGGCAGTTGGTGGTGCAGCTTGCGCCGCTGATGATGGTTTCAGAGCCATCGAGGATGTGGTGGTTCACATTGTAAACAACCGTTTTCAAATCGCCGGTTGCAGGTGCAGAAATAACCACACGCTTTGCACCAGCGGTGATGTGCGCTTGTGCCTTTTCTTTGTCTGCAAAGAAACCTGTGCTTTCAATAACCACATCTACGTTGTGTGCACCCCATGGAATTTGTGCCGGATCTTTTTGGGCATAAATTTTCACCTCATCGCCATTCACGATAATGCTGTTTTCGGTGTGCGATACGGTAGCATTGAAGCGGCCTTGTGCACTGTCGTATTTCAACAAATGCGCCAGCACTTGGGGGCTGGTGAGGTCGTTGATTGCAACAATGTCTATGCCCTCCATGTTATAGATCTCGCGGAACACCAACCGGCCTATGCGGCCAAAGCCATTGATGGCAACTTTTACGGTACTCATTGTATTAATTTGATTTTTGTGCGGCAAAATTACCCTTTTTTTATGGGTTTTGAAAACCTTGCTGCGTTTAGCCTCAACGCAAGTTCCAAACCAGTTGCAACTGAAAGCTTCTGGGTGGCCGAATATCGGCGGGCCTGCCCACATACTCCCGGTTAAACAAATTATTGATTTGGGCATTCAGTTTCCATTGCTTACCTATCAACCAGGCGGCCCTTAGGTCTACCACAAAAGCAGTACCTGCTTTTTGCATGGATTCTTTGATACCGGGAATAAACAAGGGTAAAATTCCCTGGGTAAAAGCACCATCGATATTGAGCAAGCGGCTGTTGTAACGCAAACTCACCCCCAGCTCTGCTTTTTTATATTTGCACTGGGCATCCAGGCGAAACAGGTGGCGGTAACGATACTTCATATAGTTGTTGGTATCGCTTCGCGTATTGACAAAATTTAGTTGCTGACCGGCGCTGTCTCTGGCATAAACAAAACCGGGGTTGGCCACCACGGGCGAAGTGTAGGTATAGCCGCCCATGAGTTGCCAAAGGGTGTTGCCCAGTTTTCCCTCACCGGCTGTTTCCAACTCAAATCCACGAATTTTACCGGTTCCCACGTTGATGCTTTTAAAGCCCGGGAAGCCGCTGTTGTCCCATTGCCCAAAAGAAAATTCCATCATGTTGTTGAGGTTCATTTGAAAAACACTGAGGTCTGCAAATCCTTTGAAACCGCCTAGGCGGTAGCCCTGCTTAAGCCCCAGTTCCGCGTTTTGACCGGTTTCCGGCTTCAATGCAGGGTTGGCAAACACAGAAACCTGCCCCACCGATGTGGTTACAAAAAGTTCGGCCATACTGGGAAAGCGAAAACCCTGACCGGCGCTGCCGCGCAAAAAGGTGGCCCTTCCGGCAGCATAATTGATGCCTGCACGAAAAACAGGCTTGGTAAAGGTGTTGTTGTTCACCGCATAATATTCATACCTGCCACCTCCGGAAAGGGTAAGCCTTCCGGCCTTTTGTTCGGCCTGAAAAAACACCGCACTGTTTTCCGCGGTTTGTTTTCCACCATACAAGGGCGAATGTGTTTCGGCCAGCATACCCGTGGCACCAAGGGTAATGCCAGTGTTTTTGAATTGCTTATTGAAACGATACTCGGTATACAGCAGGCTGCTGCCGTTGCTTTGGTCCGATCCGGCGTTGTTTGATGTGGCGTTGTTTTCCAGGGCCAGGTATCGGGTTAGGATTTTATGGGTGTTGTTGCCTTTTTTTAGTTCTACGAAGGGGTCCACATTTACACGAAAACCCTTGTTGTAATTAAATCCATCCCCCTGGGTTTCATATCCGCGTGTATAGCTTTGCCAGAGCAAAAAAGAGCCGCTGTTGCTTTGCTGTGCACCAAAATTTAAACCATACCGCAATCCCGAATATCTGGCCGATTGGTGGCTAAGCCGCATGCCCAGTCTCCCGCGATGGTTGTACTCGTGTTTGCGCCATCCCTGATCATACAGCGCATTCCACTGAAGGGTTACCGCCGTGTTGTTGATCTTTTGTGACCAATAACCATTAACACCATGGTTGCCCCGTCGTCCGGAATTCCAGCGCAAACTATCCCTGCCAGGAAAATCGTAAACACCTGCAAATGCTGAAACACGCGCATTGGGCTTGCTTTCGGGCTCTGCGCTGCGCAGGTTAATTACACCATTCAATGCACTTGACCCGTAAAGCACACTGCCCGCACTTTTTACCACCTCAACAGAAGCCAGGTTCTCTACCGGCAAAAAACCGAACTGAACAGCTCCGGCATCCGGGCTTATCATGGGCAATTCGTCCAGGGTTACCATCACACGGCTACCGGCGCCATAACTCCAGCCACTTCCGTTTCTTATGTTAACCTGCCCGTCACTGATGGTTACCCCGGGTATTTGCTCCAGCACATTGCCAATATCGGAAGTGATTTTGTTGTTGATTAAATATGGTTTTAGCAAAGAAACACTGACCGAGCTGCGGCTAAGGCGGGACAGTGCTTTGGTTGTGCTGATAACAAATTCCTCCATAAAAACACTTTTAGGCTGCAACACCAGCGTGATGGTACTTCCTGGCAAAATATCTGCAGGGAATATGGTATCAAGCCCCTGATGATGCCTTTCGGTGGCTATCAGCCTTCTGAAATCTTGCTCTACGACGATACCGCCGTTTTGTATTTTAAAGGTGCGTATCAACCCAAAACTGCTGAATATCCGCAAGGAGTCCGGCGTTATGGCCGCGCCGTCAGTGTTTACCAAATTTACCCTTATTTGTCCATTTAAGCCGAAAAAAAAGGAAAACAGCAAGCACAAGAGACTGCCGCGTAAAATGCTAATTTTTATGTACTTTCGTATCATTAATCTTGCAATGATAATGGTTAGAAACTTCTTTTTCACCACCTCCTTTTTATTCCTGGGTTTCGCGTTAAACGCCCAGACTTGTACGCCCGATTTTGCGTTAAAAAAATCCGGTTTTTTGCCTGCGGTCCTGCCTGCTGCCAGTGCCAATAACTTTTACAACCAAGGGGTTTCGGTATTAACGTTCAGGGATACCTATCGCATGGTGGGAATAATTAAGGTGCCGATACAGGTAGACTCCATCAAGGTTACCGGAATTGCCGGATTGCCTTCCGGATTTTCTTACCGCTGCCAGCACCCGCGTTGTGTTTATTTGTGGGATACCGTTCGCTGCATCAGCATTTACGGCACTGCCACCAAAACGGGTACTTATCCCTTAAAAATATACCTGAAGGCATTTGCCAAACTGGCTGGTTCAACCGCTATTACCCAAAACGATTCTATTAGCTCCTATACCCTGGATGTGGTTGATAACACTTCCGGCAAGGTTGAGGTAACGGGAAAAGGTTTTTCTTTGTTTCCCAATCCGGCGGACAATACGCTGACCATTGTGGACCAAAACCCAACAGAAAACTGGTATATCACAGACCTTTCCGGAAGAAAAATCAATGCAAAACCTTACGTTTCAGGCAACCAGCATATTTGTTTTGAAACCGTTGCCCTGGCACAAGGTGTATACATCGCGACCGATGGAAACCGAAGTGCCCGTTTTGTAATTCAACGTTAATGGAAGCACTGGAAATTTCCATTCCCCGCAACAAGGCAGAGTTACCACAACTCATCATTGCTGGTTTTTTATGCTTTGTCATTTGGTCCATTCACTATGCAATCTTTGGTTGGATTGGTGGTTTTGTAGCGCTATTCATTGCCTTGGCGGCTGTGGGTTTGTTGTACCTAAAACTAAGAGGCAAATATTTTGTCCGGGCGGATGAAAATGGTATCGGATGGCGCCAAAGTGTGGTTTCCAGGTATGTTTATATTCCCTGGGCTTATATGATGCGGGTAGATTATCTGGTTTACGAAATAAATTTCCAAATCAAGGAAAGCAGACAAGTGGTGAGTTTTGCCACAAGCGGACTGGAAGAAGAAGATGCCGATGCCTTAAAAGCCTACATTTCCGAAACCGTTAAACGCCTAAAACTGTCCTAAAGGCATTATACCCGTTAAATTCAGTAATTTCGCGGCATGGCGTTCACCCCAAAATTTGATTTTGTTGAAGAGCTGCGTTGGCGTGGCCTGCTGCACGATAGCATGCCCGGCACCCAGGAATTGTTGAATAGTGAGCAGGTTTCGGGGTACTGTGGTTTTGATCCTACCGCAGATTCCCTGCACATAGGCAACCTCGTGCCTATCGCGCTGCTTATTCATCTTCAGCGGGCAGGCCACAAGCCGGTTGCACTGGTTGGTGGTGCCACCGGAATGGTTGGAGATCCAAGCGGTAAAAGCGATGAACGCAAACTTCTGAGCCAGGAGCAGCTTACAAAAAATCTGGAAGGGCAGAAAAAGCAATTGAAGCAATTCCTGGATTTTGACCATGGCGATAACCGCGCCGAAATGGTTAATAATTACGATTGGTTTGCTCAGTTTGGATTTTTGGATTTTATCCGTGATGTGGGAAAATATATCACCGTTAACTATATGATGGGAAAGGACAGCGTCAAAAACCGTTTGGAGAGCGGTGGCATGTCGTTTACGGAATTCACCTACCAGCTGGTACAAGGCTACGATTTTTACCATTTATACACCAGCATGGGGTGCAAACTTCAATTGGGAGGCAGCGATCAGTGGGGCAATATTACTACAGGCACAGAACTCATACGCCGCAAGGCTGGTGGAGAGGCTTATGCCATCACTGCGCCTTTGATTACGAAAAGCGATGGTACCAAATTTGGCAAGAGTGAAGGGGGTAATATTTGGTTAGACAGAAACAAAACCTCACCATACCATTTTTATCAGTTTTGGTTAAATGTTGCCGATGATGATGCCATACGGTTTATCAAAATATATTCGTTGAAAAGCCGTGCTGATATTGAGGCCTTAATCCACTCCCACACCGGGCAGGAGCATTTGCGGACAATACAGAAAGAGCTGGCAGCTGAAATGACCATCCGTGTGCATTCTGAAGAAGATTTAGCACAAGCCGTTAAAGCAACCCATGTATTCTTCGGGGCGGGCACGCAGGAGGATTTAATGGGTTTGGATGAGCCGTCGCTGAGCAGCAGCCTGGAAGGCATGGAAAAGTTTTCTGTATCCCGGGAAGAGCTGTCAGGTGGTATTCCGGTTTTGGACCTTTTGGCCCAGCACACCGCCATTTTTCCAAGTAAAGGCGAAGCCAGAAAAATGATGCAGGCGCAGGCAGTATCCATCAATAAAATGAAGTTTACAGACATCAATGGCTTGGTAGATGCAGGCATGTTGTTGCACAACCGTTATCTGGTGGTGCAAAAAGGGAAGAAAAAC
This sequence comes from Flavobacteriales bacterium, assembly GCA_947487055.1. Classification (GTDB taxonomy): domain Bacteria; phylum Bacteroidota; class Bacteroidia; order NS11-12g; family UBA955; genus RGEC01. The sequence continues at coordinate 20,543 of CANKVN010000003.1, read as the reverse complement.
TACTTCGTTGTGGATGTGAAATAAGGCTATGCCGAAGCTTTCCGGAAGGCCTGTTGTTGCTTAACAATAACCTCTTTACCCAAAACAGCCCCAACCACGAGGGCGATTCCCAGGAATAGGCCAAGAATTCCAAATATGATACCTTTTTTGTAAGGCTCGGGATAGGTTGCATCCAAAGGAAAGCGTATGTCGTCTACAACGGCAATAAAGGGCCTTTTCTTTTCGAGCTCCATTTTGGCTGCATTCATGGCTGCAAGGCTTTCCGCATATTGTGCGTTGAGCATGTTAATGTCTCGCTGCAATTGAATTTGAGGCACATTGGCCCTTTTCATAACCGTACCAAATCCTTGGTCTTGTATGGCGGCTGCACCATATTCCTTTCCTTGCAATACCGCAAGCAAAGAATCCCTTCTGCGGGTAGTGGCTTTGATCAGCATGTTCGCCCGGTCCATGCGCTTATCAATATAAAAGTCGGATATGGTATGCAGGTGCTCTTCCAAAAAGCGCTTGGTAAAAAAAGCATCACCATAAGAAAAGTTCATTACCAACAAGCCCGATTCTTTGGAAGTCGCCTTAAATGTGGTTTTTATGCCGTTGCTGTATGACCTGAGCAATTCGTCTTTTGCAGGCGTCTGGCCTATTTTGTATCCAACCGGGAACCACGCAGGATTGGTGGAGTCCACCCCTTGCAACTTGAGCAGGTGGTTGATCAGTGGAATTTGCCGACCATTAGCATTAATTGTTCTTAGCAGGGTATATTCTATCAGCAAGTTGCTAAAAGCCAGATCGTTCATAATGGCCTTGTTGCTGGTTGGCGACTGGCCTGTGATTGCAGCCATCAGTGGATTTGCAGCCGTGGGTGCCCCGTTCAAAATCTCATCTTCCAACATGTAGGTAATCTGGGCGGAGAAAAAGAGTTGTTTCTGGTTTTCGTTATACCAGCTGTAAACAGCCAAGGAGGCCGCAAGGGATACTGGAACATACCATCTGCGAATAAGTACGCGCCAGTAGGGTTTTATCTGCTTTAAAAAAGCAAATAGATTAAACGGTTTTTTGGCGGCTTCGTTCATTATTTTCCGGTAGCTATTCGATAAATACCAACCACTGATAGCATTGTGGTTGCCCTTGCAATGGTTTGGTTCAGGAAGTTGTCCACGCTAAAGCGTTTGCGCTGCTTGTAGGGTTCTTCTGGTTTTAGCTTATTGTTCACCACAATGGTGCTGCCTGGTTTCACTTTGGGATATACTTTGAAAAATACATAACTCCTGGTGGCTGTGCGCCTTCCGTTCTGGTACACCACCACCACCTTTTTCTTGTCGGAGGTATTGGTAAAGCCCCCGCCAAAGAACTTGATGTAGAATTTTGCCCGTTTGTTGCGCAAGTAATATGCACCTAAGTCGTTGGGGGTTTGTTTGTTTAAATCACCTGTGATATAAACCAAATTATCGCTGTACGGGATAGAAATATAGTCACCGTCTTTCATGATATGGTTAAACCGTGATTTGCGATCACTCATGGCTTTGGGTGTTTTCAAAACAATATCCAGGGTGTCGCCGGGGCGCTGTACCCGTCTAAGCCTGCTGCCATTAGGGTTTGCATTGGGTTTGTAGCCCCCTGCTCTTTTAATAATGGAAGCCAATTTGTCGTTTTCGCTTTGCAGGGCATAATAACCCGGATAGTTTACAGCTCCATCGATGTATACCAGTTTTAGGGGGATAAAATTGGGGTTTTTGCGCACAAATACTTTGTCGAATGGCTGCAACTGAAGGTTAATGAGGCGGTCATCAAACCCTAGGTTGCTGGTGATGGTGGTGTTAAGTACCTGGGGCTTTAAAAACTGGTATTTACCGTCTTTAAAGAAAAAGTTTCTAACCACTTCTACTGTTGTGCCTGCGGTAATAAACTCCAGCCCGCCGGCTGCATCAATCAGGTTTTGCAAGGACATGTTATCTGCATAGCTGTATTGGCCCTCGCGCCTTACCGGTCCGTAAATGGAAATGGTGAAGTCGTTTTTCAACTCCGTAAGGTCAAACAATTGTAAAACATCATTTTGCTTTAGCACAATATTTTCTTTGCTATCCGGATTTTCAAGCACTTCAGAAAGGTTTACGGTATTTAAGCTCTGGTAACCTGATTCCAGATCGGTGTGTACCACAATTGCCCTGGTTTTGAAGGTGTTGGTTTCTATGCCGCCGGCAAGGTTAATCAAATCAGAAACACGGGTGTTTTCGCTGTATGCAAATTCTCCACCCGCTTTCACAGGGCCTGTAACCGTGAGGGTGTAGTTGCGTTTGAATGCCGTTTTGGAGTAAATGGTAATTTCATCCTTTGGCATAATTTCAAAATCGAACCATGGTGTTCCGGGTTTTATTTCTTCGGATTTAAAGGGAATCAACCGTTTGTTGAAATTGGCATCGGTGCGCATGATGAAACCACTTTTTTCATCGGCATCTTCGGTTAATCCACCGGCCATGAAGAGCATCTCACCAAGTTTCAAACCGGCAATATATTGCTTCTGAAATGGTTTTCTTACTGCGCCGGAAATACGAACTTCATTGAATTTGCGCAGGTCGGTTAGCCGATAAATAACAATGGTATCTCGGTCTTCTAATTCCAAATCTGCAAACGTACCGGGTTTGGCCATTGCCTCTGCCGGATTAAATGTGAGGTACTTTTTTTCCAGGGATTTAGTGGTTCTAACCAAAAATCCACGCTCTGTGAAGGCATCTGAGGTGAGGCCGTTTGCATTTTTTATCATGCTGCTGATGCGCATGCCCTTTTTCACTTTATAGTGGCCAGGAACCGAAACAGCGCCGGAAATTTGAACCATAAACTGGTTGTCTACCCCAATAAATTTAAATTCTACTGCCTCGCCACCATTCAGGATAATGTTCTTTTTGGCTTTGAGCAGGCTGTCGTAATTCACCGACTGAATTTCATAATCATTATTGCGAATGCGGCGCAGCAAAACATCTTTCAAGTATGCATTGGGTTGCAAGCCACCCGCAAACCTTATCAGGTCTGCCATGGTTTCGCCATTCTTAAGTTCGTAACGACCAGGCCTTCTTACAGCTCCACCCACGTTTACCAAATTAGCAGCAGGTGCTACAATAATGTAATCGTTGTTTTGCAGAAAAACATCCCGCTGGTGTTTTACATCGGCATAGTACTCATACAAATCAAAGGAGTCCCTGATTTTTCCGTCTCTTTTGATGTAAATATTTCTCAACGAACCGATATCGGTTGGACCACCCATGCTTACCAGCACATTGAATGCGCTGTTGGTGGCCGGAATGGTGTAAGTTCCGGGTGTAAAAACCTCGCCAAACACGTTTACGCTCACCATTCTTGGTTTGGTAACGGCAACCGAAAACGAAGATTCCTGCCCCCCCAATCCCAGACGGGAACCTATCATGGCCCGGGCTTGCTGCAGCGACATTCCTTTTACAAAAATCTTCTGGTATCCTTCAATGTCTATACTTCCGCTTTGGCTTACCACATAGGTTTTGCTCCAGTACCGATATCCCCATACTTCCAATTGCACCTGATCTCCGGTACCCAGTACATAATTATCTGTTATGGCAGTTTCATCCGTTTTTTGAAAAAACCTGAACCCTCCATCCCTAAAAAACTGGTGGCCATAGGTGGAAGAAGAAGGTAAATTCTTTTTGTTCTTAAGTTTTTCCAGTTCGCGCTGCTGTTCCTCGATAATAGATCGTTCCTGCAGGGCAATCATCTTCAAATTTTCTGTTTGAATGCGGATAACCTCTTTCTCTTCCGGGGTCAACAAATCCGGGTCTTTGGATTTGAGGTAGGACAATTCCTGTTCGAGCTTCAAGCGCTGCGTCTTGAGGTTCATTTTTTTAAGTTCCAGCTCGTTTTTTTTGTCCTCACCGTCATTTTCTTCGTCCTCTTGATCTTGTGGGGGCGTGATTGGTTGGTCAGGTTTTACCCCAGGGTTGTTTTGGGGGATATTTATCTGGGTCTTGCCCGAATCGGTCATGGCACCATAACCAGGCATCATTCCAGGATACATTCCGGGAAACATGAACTGGGCGTTGCCGGTTCCAGCCAGCAGCAGGCAAATGGTTATCAGTAAAAATCTATATTTAATCACTTCAACAAATTGATTAAGTAGTTACCGTAACCGCTTTTCTGGAGCGGGATTGCCAGTTTTTCCAATTGTTTGTTGTCTATAAACCCGTTTCTCCACGCTATCTCTTCAATACAGCCAATTTTTAGTCCTTGACGTTCTTCGATTACCTGAACAAACTGCCCGGCTTGCATAAGCGATGCAAACGTGCCGGTATCCAGCCAGGCGGTGCCGCGGCCCAGTACCTGAACCTTGAGGCGGCCATTTGCCAGATAAGTGCGGTTAACATCCGTAATTTCGTATTCGCCCCTGGGTGAAGGCTTCAGGTTTTTGCTGATTTCCACTACATCATTATCATAGAAATACAATCCCGGAACGGCGTAATTGCTTTTGGGTGATGCCGGCTTTTCTTCAATAGATAGCGCATTCATCGCATCATCAAACTCCACAACCCCATAGCGCTCCGGATCGCTCACGTGATAGGCAAAAACAATTCCCCCTTCCGGCTTCTGGCATTTTTGCAAGGTTTCCATCAGGTCAGAACCAAAGAAAATATTGTCTCCCAGGATCAAACAAACATCATCGTTGCCAATGAACTTTTCTCCGAGGATAAAGGCCTGTGCCAACCCTTCTGGTTTAGGCTGCACGCAATATTCAAAACGGCAACCCATTTGAGAGCCATCGCCCAGCAATTTTTCAAAATGGGGTAGATCATGAGGGGTAGATATGATTAATACCTCGCGTATGCCCGCCATCAAAAGCGTGGCCAGGGGATAATACACCATGGGCTTGTCATACACAGGCATGAGTTGCTTGCTCATAGCAAGTGTAAGCGGGTGCAATCGGGTGCCGGAACCTCCGGCTAAAATAATTCCTTTCATGAAAATCAGGCAAATATACCCCGGGTGGTTAGATGGCTAAGCCAATTGTCCATGAACTGTCACAATTATTGGACAGAGCGGTCGTTTATCCCGATAATAATGCGGTTGGTCGGTGAACAGCCGCCCTTTGTCAGGGTTTAACTCCCGCTAATGGGCCATAAACCTTAATCCAATCCACCTCCAGGCTTACCGGTAACTTGCTGTTGTCTATGCATTCCAGATAGCGGTGGTCTACCGCATTGTTCACCACAAGATACATGGGTTCATTATAAAACTGCTTCATCCATTTGTTCATGCGCATGGTTCGCACCAAAACCCCATCGGTATAGAATTGTATTTTGCCGGGTAGCCACAAGCAAGCATATATATGAAATGCTGTGTCGGTGTTTGAAGGCAGTTTCACACTTTTCATCACATGCGTTTTGGTGCTGGTTTCAATTTTGCCATAATGCGCGGTCATGGTTTGCCGGTGTATGCTTTTTCCTTTGCAACGGCCATACATTTCAAAAACATCAATTTCAGGAGGCCAGTTGTTTTTTCCGGTAAGCCAGAATGCCGGCCAGGTTGCCGGTCCCGAAGGGTTTTTGCACCGAATGGTAAAATATCCATATTGAAACGTTTTGCTGTTTGCGGTATTGATTAACCCTGTGGCGTAGGGTATTTGGCAATTGGTATCGCCATTGGCAAAAACCTTGGGAGAATATCGGTTAAGCAGCGATAGTTTCCCGTTTTTCACAATCACCTCGCTATCGCCGTAATATTGATGCGGTTGCTGGCCATGAAAACGGCCCCAGGGTTGACCAATCTGCCATAGATTGGTATTCAGCGAATCAAAATCATCTGCAAAAACCAAGGCGTATTTAGATGCATCTGCTGGCAAATGCAGGTGGTTGCTGCAGCGGTCGGCCTGTGTAAAATGACCGTTTCCCGGAAGGTTTACCCAATCAAAGCTGCGTTTTAGGAGCAATCCTGTTTTGCCCCACCTGTAGCCCTTTTTGGTGCTATCGAGGCTATGCTGTGCTGCGCAGGCGCACACAAAGGCCAAAAGCATACTCAAACAAAAAAAACGCATAAGCATCCGTAGCAAAGATAGCCCACAGGCCCCGGTTATTGCCTATCTTTGAACTGACACTGTAATATGTCTTTTAAATCCGGATTCGTAAGTATTATCGGCATGCCCAATGCCGGCAAAAGCACCCTCTACAACGGGCTGATGGGAGATAAATTATCCATTATCAACCCCAAAGCCCAAACCACCCGCCACCGCATTCTGGGAATTAAAACCGGCGAAAACGCACAAATAATTTATTCGGATACGCCCGGAATTCTAAAAAAAGCCAGTTATAAAATGCATGAAAAGATGATGTCTTTCGTGCATGAATCCCTGGACGACAGCGATGTGCTGATTTTGCTGCTGGATGTGCGTGCCACAGAAATTCCGGAGGAAATTCAACAGCGATACACCAAATCAAAGGCGAAAAAAATTGTGGCTATCAACAAAATAGACACGGTAAAGCAGGACCAGCTGGAAGCTGTGATGCAAAAGGTTGCTGAAAGCTATGCTGCCGACGCCTTTATCCTGCTTTCTGCGCTGAACAACTACAACCTCGAAAAACTAGAAGAACTGGCCCTTTCCTACCTTCCCGAGCATCCCGCATATTTTCCGGAAGACCAGATTACCGATCGCTCAGAACGGTTTTTTGTAAATGAAATTGTAAGAAATAACGCACTTAGGCTTTACGAAGAGGAAATTCCCTACAGCATTGAGGTTTCTACCTTGCTTTTTAAAGAAGAAGATAAAATTCTTCGGCTTAGCTGCGAGCTAGTAGTAGAACGGGATAGCCAAAAACGCATTGTGATCGGAAACAAAGGAGATGCCATCAAGCGTTTGGGTATTAACTCAAGAAAAGAGCTGGAAGCCTTTTTTGGCAAACAGGTTTACATAGAAATGTTTGTTAAAGTTCGGGAAGATTGGCGCAACAACAAAAACATGCTCAAACAATTTGGGTATGATGCTGATTAATTTTACTAAAATGTAGGCTTTCAGCCTGCTAAAATGCTCCCTTTTATGGGATTAGGCCTTATCTTTGTGGCCTATAGTTCTATGATTTCAAGGCGGTTGGTAAGGATTAAGACATTGCAGGCATTGTATGCTGTGCAACAAAGCGGTGAAGAAAGCACAAAACAAGGTAGGGCATCCCTTAAGGATTCCATATTGAGGACACACGATGTATACCTGTTCTTGCTGGAGTTTCCGCATTACCTGAATGAATACCTGCTAAGTGAGCAGGAAATTGAAGCCAAAAAGTTTTATCCCGATAAGGGAAGAATCAGGAGACTGGGGTTGTTTGACAACAATGCCCTGGCAACAGCCATTTACAACAAGACACTCAATTACAAGCGCCGGCTTTTTACCAATTCATGGACAGATCTTGCCGAGCAATTTGAAACGGTTATCGGACCTTTGTTCGAACAGGATTTCACCACCGATTATTTGGTGTTTGATAAGCCAAGCCATGCACAGCAACAGTCTTTCCTGCAGGATTTTTACCATTGGTTACTGATGGCTTGCGAGCCATTCCATGGCATCATGGAAGAAGAATACGGTGCATGGAACGATGATGAAGATGGGATTGCGCGGGAACTGGAAAAAACCATCACCGGATCGGGAGAGGATTTCGTGGCGCTGGCTTCTGCTGCAGGCCTGCAGGACGATGAAGTGAAAATGGGGCTTCAATTGTTTGACCTCGTTACCGATAACAACGAAGATTATGAACTCAAAATACAAGGGGTAACAGACAACTGGGATCCAGGCAGGATTGCCATCATCGACTTGTTGTGCATCAAGCTGGCCCTGGCCGAGTTTTTATCCTTTCCACAGGTGCCGGTTAAGGTAAGCATCAACGAATACCTTGAAGTGGTGAAAGACTACAGCACACCCAACAGCGGTCGATTCCTGAATGGTGTCCTCGATAAGTTGCGTATCAAGCTGGAAAAGGATGGTAGCATCCAGAAAACAGGCCGCGGATTGCGCGATAAATAAGGTAACACCTATATTCATTTTTATTTTATCAAAGAGATTATACCTTTGCGTTATGCTAATGCGTTTCGCTTTTTTGCTCTCCGGGGTAATTGCCCTGGCTTCTTGCGGTTCTGACGGTCGCAAAATTGCTGCCGATAATATTGAAAATCCTGCTACTGCAGAAAACCCAAAACCGGAAAACAGCGGTCCAAAAGGCAATCCCGTATTTGATGATACCGTGTTCAATTTTAAAAAGGTAACATCCGGCATGCAGGTGCAGCATCGCTACAAATTCAAAAACACCGGAAAAGGAGATTTGCTGATCCGAAACGCTCAGGCAGCTTGTGGATGCACCACCCCCGGGTGGACCAAAGATGTTGTTCCTCCAGGTGGCGAAGGTTATGTAGATGCAACCTTTAATTCTACAGGACGTGGTTCTAAGGAAGGTTTGGAAAATGAAAAAACCATTACTGTGGAGTTTGACAATTCCTCCATTGGATCGGTGGTGCTTAAATTTAAGGCAACGGTATTTTCCACACCGGAAGAAGACCAGGAATACGAACAAAACAATCACTAAAATATGTTTATTTATACATTGCTAACTGGCGCACCCACTCAACCCGGTGGACTAGGACAGTTTTTACCCCTGATGCTCATCATGGTGGTGTTTTTCTTCTTTATGATTTGGCCACAAATGCGCAAGCAGAAAAAAGCCAAGGCCTATTTGTCTGAACTGAAAAAGGGAGACCATGTGGTAACAACAGGCGGCGTGCACGCAAAAATTGCACAGCTTGCCGACAACCATTTCATCCTGGACTTGGAAGAAGGCAAAATGAAGGTTGAGAAATCCGCTGTGAGCATGGAAATGACCATGGTTGCCTACCCCAAGGCGAAAGCAGAATAAACTGTTTTTGCTTTGTTAAGGGTTGGTGTTACCGGCGGCATTGGCAGTGGTAAAACCACGGTGTGCAAGGTTTTTGAATCCCTTGGAGTGCCTGTTTATTACGCAGATGCCGAAGCCAAAAAACTGTATGCCGAAAACACGCAATTACAGTTTGATTTGGTTACTGCTTTTGGTGACACCATTATCCAAAACGGGGAGGTGCACAAACCCACCCTTTTAAAACTTGCGTTTGGCAGTAAAGAAACATCTGCTGCGTTAAATGCCATTGTGCATCCTTTTGTGTTTGCGCATTATGAACAATGGTGCGTTGAGCATGATTCCTTTGCCTACACAGTAAAGGAAGCCGCCATACTCTTTGAAAGTGGCAGCTACCGGCACCTACATGCTGTGGTGGGGGTTTTGGCTCCGGAAGCCTTAAGAGTTGCACGAAGCGTGGTGCGGGACAATAGCACGGAAGCGGAGGTGCGCGCACGCATGGAAAAACAAATGTCGCAGGAAGAACTGGCCAGGCGTTGCGGTTATTTAATCAATAACGACGGCCAACAGAGCCTATTAAAGCAGGTGCTTGCCATTCATGAGCAGCTATTGCTGCTTGCGCAACAACCGTCGAATTTTCTTTCATAAAAAAGGCCACCTAAAATTAGGTGGCCTTTTTTATGAAAAATGTTGTTTTATTCCAGAACGTATGGAACGTTGGTGCATTTTCCGTTGGTCACTGTAATGTTGGACCCGCCGGTGTTTGAGGTCATGGTAATGTTGAAGGTTCCTGAAAACTTTTTGGCGCTTGCGTTCCAGTCGCTTATGGTGAAGCTATAGGACGTGGTGTACAAAAGGAAGCTCTGAAACAGGGTTGTTTCATCGAATTTGCTCAGGTAAAACATACCAGCGTCTGCAGAAGTGGTTCCGCTGTAGGTTCCAACGCGGGCAGGTGTTAACACCAGTTGGGCCAAAATGGCTGAATTGTCTGAAAACCTTGTAGAAATAAAGGTCATTGTGTCGCCATTGAGCAACGCCTCACAACCGGGTAAGCTGTCAGTTGCAGAGTATTTTCCTGCCTCATCGCTGGTCCAGGTTTGTCCATTCACCTGACAGGTTGTAACACCCGCAGCTGCCGGAGTTGTGGTGGGGTTATCTTCTTTTTCTTTCTTGCAGGATGCAATTGTTGTGAGCGCCATAGCGCCAATTAAAAATAGTTTTGTGATGTTTTTCATATGGTAATTGATTAATACTGTTTTTTATGGGTTTACCCCCAAATTACTTGCCTGGAAAATTGGGTTTTCTTTTGTTTAGAAACGCGTCTGTTCCTTCTTTAAAGTCTTCGGTGATAAACGACTCGCCAAATTCGTAGATCTCGCGCTGCATGCCGTTTACGTTTGGGCGGAAAAAGTCATTTACGCACTTAATCACCTTTCCAACAGCAACCGGGCTTTTGGTGGAAATTTTTTGCAGTATTTCTTTGCTCCTGGCAATAAGTTCTTCCTGCGGTACCACATGGTTTACCAAACCCAGGTTCAGGGCTGTTTGGGCATCAATGGCATCTCCGGTGAGCAACAATTCTATGGCTTTCCCTTTTCCGATAAGTTGGATAAGGCGCTGGGTGCCGCCATATCCGGGAGGCACGCCCAAATTCACTTCAGGTTGTCCGAATTTGGCATTTTCGCTGGCAATACGCATGTGGCAACACATGGCAAGCTCACAACCACCGCCAAGCGCAAAACCGTTTACCGCGGCAATTACAGGTTTCTCACTGTTTTCGATGGTGTTCATCACATCGTGGCCATCGGCGCTCATGCGCGTGGCCTGGTCTTCGGTAAAATGAGCAAACTCACTGATGTCTGCGCCGGCAGCAAATGCCTTTTGCCCCGATCCGGTAAGGATAATTCCTTTTACCAGTGGATCTCTCTGGGCCGATTGCACAGCAGCCCTTATTTCCTGCAAGGTGCCTAAGGTTAGCGCATTGAGTTTTGTTTCTCTGTTTAAGGTAATGGTAAGAATGCCCTCCTGAAGTTCTGTGAGGATGTTGGCATATACAGTATTGGTTGACATTGTGTTGCTTAGAATGGCCTGTTGGTTGAAACCCAGTCTTGAATGTAATGAACAATTGCTGCCATCTCTGTTCCCGGAGGAAAGAGCTTTGCAACGCCCAGGTTGTTGAGTTCTTCTGCGTCTTTATCCGGAATAATTCCGCCGCCGGTAAGCAGAACATCGTTCATTCCGGCGTCTTTCATCAGGGTAATTACTTTGGGGAAAATGGTGTTGTGTGCTCCGGACAAAATGCTGATTCCAATGGCATCAACATCTTCCTGCAATGCAGCCTGAACAACCATTTCAGGTGTTTGGCGAAGCCCTGTGTAAATTACTTCCATTCCGGCGTCCCGTAAGGCGCTCGCAATTACTTTGGCGCCGCGGTCGTGCCCATCCAAACCCACCTTTGCAACCAGTACGCGAATGGGGCGATTTCTTTTTATGGCTGTCATGAACGGGACAAATTTCGGGAATATATCTTAAACCTTTGCAGAAGTTGCGTCATAAAGAAAATTTACCCATGGTTTTGCGGTATTCCAAAGGGAAATTAACCGCTTTACCGGGTCTTCATCAATAAAAATCTCGGGCTCCATTTTATGTTCAACGTAAAACTGCGTCTTGTATAAAATGGGCAATTGGTCTGCGTGTTGCCTAAACTCCAGCGGTAGCCGTTTCTGCTGCTTTCCCAAAACCACGCCAAACGTCTTCATAAAACCAGGATTTTGTGTGATGGCAAGCCACCGCTCCGGCTCCCAGGCAATAGCCTGCCTGATCGCGGCTAGCTGCGTTTTGTCGGGCATATAATAACCTGCATAGAAGGCGCATTCTTCGGGGCCCACCTCGAAATAAAAACCTTCAGGACCAAGTGATTTCTTGCCCTCGGCAGAAATAATGGCACTCCGGTTAAGTTTGTATGGTGTTTTATCCTTGGCAAAGCGTATATCCCTGTTGATTCTAAAGATACAATCACCCGGTTTTATACCAATGCCAACCCCCTCCAATTCGGCAAATACCTGCAAGAGCTCTGCCACCAGGTTTTCGAATGGTTTTTTTACATTGTTCTCGTATTCCGCCCTGTGTTCATCAAACCAGGATTTTCTGTTGTTTGCGGCCAACGCGATGAAAAACTCAAAAAATGATATTTTCAGGCCCCTGCCGGTCATGGGTTCTGCGGATAAATACTGCCATTGGTAAATACGGGCAAAATATCAGTACTGTTGGTTTTCAGGCAAATATCCAGGTCGCTTTCTATATGCAACGATTTGAACCTGTTGACGTGGCTGGCTTTTTGTAAATATCCTGCCATGTTGTTTTCTGCGGCCATGTATAGGTCGATTGCGGCAAGTGTGGCATCGTCCTCTATGATAAATTGTGCAGACAACTTCCTGGCCAGTGCCCCGGCGTAGATGGTGTCTTCGAGGTTGAATTTGTCTTTCCAGCCGGCACAGAAAAGGAGAATGTCGTGGTTGTCTGAGAGGAGCGCTTTGCAGATTGCATCCATGTTCAAAAACGAACCTACCCATACATTTCTTGCCGATTTGCTCATTTGCAGCGCACGGGTTCCGTTGGTGGTTGTAAGGGCTATCTTTCTGCCATTAACCCGCTCTGCTGAATAATCTTGCGGTGAATTACCCATATCGAATCCGGGTACTGTTTCTCCGTGGCGCTCTGCTGCAGCAATCCATCCCAATTGCTGCATTGCGGCAGCATCTTCGGGTTTTGAAACGGGCAATATTTCTTTTGCTCCGTTTGCAAATGCGACGCATATGGTGGTTGTGGCACGCAGAATGTCTATCACCACTACATTTTTGTGCTCAATGTCCTCTTCGTGCAAATGGAACAAGGCTGGGCTGATGATGGTTTCAATATTGGGCATTATCCTGCTGCGTTTATGCGGGTCATGGCCATTCCTGGCAACATGGTTACAAAAATAGAAATGGCATCGGAAGCTTTTACAATGGCCTGTTTAACCAGGGGTTCTTCTTCAGCGGTCCAGGTGCCCAAAACAAATTCGGCCTGTCGGCCGCGCGGAAAATCGCTTCCTATGCCAAACCGAAGCCTTGGATATTCGGGGGTTCCAAGGGTTTCGTTGATGCTTTTTAAGCCATTGTGTCCACCATCACTGCCATTTAGCCTCATGCGCAGCTTGCCCAGGGGCAAGGCAAGGTCATCCAGTAAAATCAGCATTTGGTTTCTTTGTGTTTTTTCCTGCTGCATCCAATAGGATACCGCTTTGCCACTAAGGTTCATGTATGTATTGGGTTTTAGCAGGGTAAGCTGCTTTCCCTTGATGCTGGTTTTGCAAACCCAGCCATGTCGCTCCTGCGACCAACTAAGGCCCTGCTGGCTAACCCAGTAATCCAGGATTTCAAATCCAATATTGTGGCGGGTGTTTTGATATTCCGCTCCGGGATTTCCCAAACCAACCACCAAAAACTTCATGGATGTTAGTGGTTTGGGTCGTTCAGGTGGTAGTTCTGAGGAAATACCACATTGTACTTACCCTGTTGATCTACCCAGTAACCCGGGGCTATTTTCTTGTCTTTAAAAAACGCCCAAGCTTCTTCCAGGTTTTCCCAAAACTTTAAAAGTTGGGGTTTGTGCCCATAGGTTGCTTTCAGGTGTGACCAGTTTTTAGCGGTAAAGTTGCACGGAAAAATATCAATGGGGATTTTGGCTTTGGAGCCCTGGTAGTTTTGAGACAAGATGGTTACCCAGTAAATTTCATCAATAAGGCTGTCTGTCATGGGCAAGCACCCAACACTGGCGCAGCCGCCATGAATGTATATTTCGTTTCCCGGATTGGATTTGTCTGCAAAAACAAGATCGCTCTCATTGGGGTAAGCCACCTTCATGCTGAGGCGATAGTTGCTGTGCGGGTTAAATTTTTCGATGTAATAAAGCCCTTCCGGCACCTGCAAATCTCCAAATTTTCTTTTTGGCCCTAAATCACCGCTGCTTTGGCAGATGGAATAGGTTTTTATTTTTTTGTACAGTTTGTTACTGCTGTCGGTTGCCCATAATTCGAGCTGGTCTTCCATTTTGAAGGCTCTCCAGTAGATGTATTTGGGCGTTTCAGACAAGCCGCTGTCGAGGAACATTTTTCGGATTCTTGCCTCTGTTCTGGCCTTGGCGATGCGTACCCGTTCAAAATTGAGCTGTTGTTCTGCTACGGATTGGGCGTTTGTGCTGCAAAGGGTTACAAGAAAAGCTCCAATGGCAATAAGTTTTTCGCGCATGATTATTTGCAAATTTATATGGAATGAACGGATTTTAATGCCGGATATATTGCACTGCTTATCCCCAGCCCACTGCTTAAACCTGTAATAAGCAGCAAATCTGCTGATTTTAGGGCAACAGGGTAAACCGCAGCCATGGTGCTTTGGGTGGTAATAAAGCCAAATTTTTGTTGTAACAAAACAAGCATAACGCCCAGCGACAAGCCTATACCGGTGCCAACAATTGAAACCATCAGTCCTTCCCGAAAAAATATCCCCTGAATGGCCCTAAGCCTCATTCCGATGTGGTTTAGCAATGCAATATCTTTCTTTTTTTCGAGCACCAGCATGCTCAAAGAGCCAACAAGGTTGAAGCTGATGAGCAGTAAAACAAATGCCATTAGCGAAAACGACACCCATTTTTCGGTGTTAAACATTTTGTACACCGCACGGTTTTGTTCATAGCGGTTGTAAATCACCACTTGATCGCCCATGAGGTTTTTTATTGATTGAACCACCTCTTTGTTGTCTGTTCCCAGCCTGGTTGCCACCTCAACTGCAGTTGCATAGCCTTCCCTCTCAAAAATGGATTCAGCCCAGGAAAACGGAACAACCACAAGCTTGTTGTCCATCTCTTCTCCGGCCCTGATTACAGCAGAAACACCAATCTGATCCTCGTTCATGTCCAGCTGGGCCACGCCCACATTATCACGCCGGGGCACCATGATGTTTATGGCATTTGATGTGCTGTTTAATCCCAGTTTATAAACAAGCCCTTCTGCCATCCAGGCAAAAGGGGTGTTGGTTTTGTTAAAAAGCAGTGGGGTTCCCGCCACCAACATAGAGTCTGTTCTTACCGTTTTTGGCCACTCGTTTCCTACCCCTTTGATTAAACAAACAACCTGGTTGTCATTGTATTGAACAATGGCATTTTCTTCGATTACGGGTGCAGCAGAGAATACCCCTTGTATGTTTTTTATTTTATCCAGTTGCACCGAATCAAACGCCAGTACTTTCCCGCTTGCGGGTTGTATTTTGATGTCCGGATAATAGTTTTCGTAGGATTTAAATATCAGCCTTTCGAACCCGTTCAGGGCGCTGAGCAAAACAACCAGCGCAAAGGCTCCAACCGCATATCCTACAACAGAAATTCCGGTAATGATGTTTACTGCGGCAGTGTTTTTGCGCGAAAAAAAGTAACGCCTTGCTATAAAAAAAGGCAGCTTCACCCTGGATTTATTCGTCTTTCTTGTTTAGCCCGTCAAACAGTTTTTCTATTTTTTCGGCATATTCCTGGCTTTCGTCTTCGAAAAACCTGAGTTCAGGTACTTTTTTCACCTGGTTTCGTATCTTTTTTGCCACTTCCATGCGAATTTCTTTTGCATAGGTTTCCAACGCTTCCATTACCGCTGCTTTTTTAGGGCTGGTAAACAGGCTTAAATAAATTTTGGCATAGGATAAATCCGGGCTTATTACCACACTGGAAATGGTTACAAACTGCCCGCCTACCCAGTCTTTGTGGTATATAAATATTTCTCCGAGGTCTTTTTGCAGTTGCCTGGCAAATTTTTCTTGTCGCAGTCCCATGCTACAAAGTTAAGGTAAGGTTGCTAAAGGTATTGCGGATGTTTTTTAGGGTTATCTACAGCCTTTTATTTTATGGGGTTGTGTTATCCCTCAAATAAACCATAGCCAGTTCATACCCGTATAGCCCCAGGCCGCTAATAACGCCTTTGCATTTGCCCAGCAGCAGGTCTGTGTGTCTTTCAGGTTCTCTGGATAATGGGTTGCTGATGTGGACCGCAATTACCGGTATTGGCGTGGCCGCTACTGCGTCTGCAATGGCAATGCTGGTGTGGGTGTAAGCGCCCGCATTCAATACAATGCCACCAAATGCTTTGTCCTGGCCAAACTGTTGTAAGGCGTTGATGATTTCGCCCTCCACGTTGGACTGGTAATAAGATATGTCTATATCCGGGTGCTTGGCTTTTGTTTGCAGCAACCAGGCATCCATTCCTGTATTTCCATAAATTTCCGGCTCCCGGATACCGGTAAGGTTAAGGTTGGGGCCGTTAATGATGGCGATTTGCACAGCACAAAGCTACACAAATGTTCACTGCCTTTAAAACAAAAAAGGGGCTTGGCCCCTTTTTTGTTCCGTTGTGGATTTTCCGTTATGGATGTTGGATAACAATCTTTTGTTGGTGTGGCGGCATACCCGGACCACTTACCCGGATGATGTAAAGCCCGGCAGGAAGCTTGGCTGTGGGGAACACCACACTTTGGTTGTTGGCTGTTTTGGTTGCCACCGTTACGCCGGCACTGTTGGTTAAGGATATATTCATACCGTTTAGGTTAGCCTCAGCCAGCACCACCTGCACGTTTTGGTCTGCTGGGTTGGGGTATACCCGAACCGGATTTACTGCTGTGCTGCTGGATTCCAGGGTGTGGCATATTTCGCTGTAAGAGCCTTTATCAACCTTGCTGGTCTGAAGCACACGGTAAAACAACTTGCCCGATGGTGCACCAGGGTCGTTTATGGAGTACCGCCTTGGGGTTTGGCTGTTTCCTGCTGCCTTCACCGCACCTATTCTTTGGAACGGCTCTTTGCCTGTGGTTCTTTCCACCACAAAACTATCCGACTCGGTCTCGCTGGCTGTAGACCAGTTCACCTGTGCCTGGGATGGGTTTTTGCGCTCACAGTTGATGCTTAACCAGTTCACTGGTAGTAGCACGACGTCATCGCCCATGGCAAAGGGAGAGAATGAGCCTTTATAGCCATTGTGTGTATAGTAGGCAGTATCTGCAACTGCGCTGCTAACCGGAGTAATCTTGTCCCAGTTTGAACCATTGAAGTGGTACATCTTGTAAGTGTTAATTGTTCCCGACCTTTCATTTTTATACCAGTTAAAGGTAAAGTCTACCCCGTCGCCGGCATTGGAGGTTCCATTGCCTTTGGTAATTATCCAGGTTTTCTTTACCCTGGGGGTGGTTAGTGGAACACAACAAGTTCCCTGTCCGAAAACATCATCCAGCAACGATACGGTGAAAGTGTCTGTTTGGTTTGTTTTATTGGTGATAGCGACCGGATTATACGTGCTTTTTCCAATAGGAAATGTTTTTTGAGAGCCGTGTACCAATCCCATTTTAAGGACGCCTGTTCCTGTGATTTTTATATGGTTAAGGCTGTCGTTGCCGCTTATTGAAGACGCTGTTAGGTTGTAGTTTCCGAGTTTAATATACTTGGAGCCATATAAAAAGGTCAGTTGGCCCACCCTTCTGTTTTTGTCCAGCTCAACATCAAATCTGCACGTTGGACTGATGTCCACATCGCTGCCATTGTCTGCAATTACACCACCGCACCAGTTTGTACTGGTTGCCCAGTTACCGCTGGTTTCACCAGTGAAAAGACACTTGATCGTTCCATAAATAGTGATAGCGCCATTTGTGCTGTATGCGCTGCCGCAAGAGCCGTCTGTCACCAAAACCCTGTACAATCTGTTTTGAGAAATGTTGGTATAGTTGAGGGTTGTGGTTGTGTTGGAGGCGCTTGTCCAGTTAGACCCATTGTCTGTGGAATATTCCCAGCTGTAGGATGTGCCAGATGAGCCTGACAAAACCAGTGTGCCACTGTTGTTAACGCCACAATGTGAATTGCTGCTTACCTCTCCGCCTGCGGGTGTTGAGGAGGCTGATACTGTAATTGTATATTCGCTGGTGTTTTGTGAAGTACACCCAGCCGCATTTGTTACCACTGCCCTAAAATAATACGTTCCCGCACTTGTTAAGGTGTGTGTTAGTTCTGTAGAAGCCGAAGAGGCTATGGCTACATGTCCCGAACCGGAGGTTGTTGTTTTTTCCCATTGTGAAACACTTCCGGAACATCCGCTTAATGTGAGTTTCGCGGCAGTGTTTGCACAAATTGTAGAACTGGTTGCCACCACGGTTCCTGGGATAATAGAGGCATAGGTGATTGTTACGGGCTTTGTAACTGTGGTGCAAGACCCATTAACAACTACAGCCCTGTATGAGGTTGTTTCAGAAACATTGGTTGCTGTATAAGAGGTACTGCTCGATGATGGTATAGATGTGGTGGTTGCCAGAAAGTTATCAGGGGATGATTCCCACCTCGCAACCGTTGAACCGGCGGCGTTGTTTATCAATGTTAATGCTGTGCTGTTGGTTGTGGAACAATACGAAACCCCGCCACCAGAAATCGTTCCTGTTGCAAGCACGCTAACTGTGATGTCTTTTGTGGTTGCAAGGGTGGATACAGGATTATCTCCGGGCATGTCGCCGTACTCAACAATGCAGGCACGACCCCTGTTGGGGAAATCGTTCCATTTGCCTGAGTTGCCCCATAAGTGCCCATAATCTTCCTGGCCCGGCGTTCCGGAACTCCACACATCGTTGGGCTCGTTACCGCCGTATGAGCCGCCCGTAGTATTCCAGTTTTGGTAGATTCCAGAAACAGCAATTCCTGGCTTTTCTGCTGTTGAAGCATTGCCCGTGCGGATTTGCACCCCTTTTTCCGGACCGGTTATCCAATGCCATTTGCCCTCTGCTGCTGTTTGATTGGCATACTTGGTGTAACCTACGGCGCTGTTTATTTGCGATGAATTATCGCTGCAACCAATCCATGTGTCGTGGTTTATAAGTGAATATATGAATGCGTTTTCCACAGCCGAAGAAACGGTTACCAGATATCCTTTTCTACCAAAAAAAGACTGCGATTCTGCAAAGGCTTTTGCAGCGGTCCACGATCGGGTGGTCGAACTATATTCATAAAAGTGTCCATTGAAAAAATTATAGTAGTTTGTACTTGCCGAGAAGGTTACTTGCCTTGTCTCGGGATTACATGTTGCTGAGGTGGTGGTAATCTGGATCCTTCTCAACAAGTCCTGCCAATCTGCCGCACTGGCCGATCCGCTAAATACAAGGCTACGGCTGGTTGTGTTAAACGCCGCTGCGTTAACGCCTGTCGGCAATGACCCGGTATAAGATAAAATATCGCCTGCGGTATAGTTGGATGTAATAGAAACAGACAGCCCGGTTAAGTTTCCGTTTGAGGTAACTGTTATCCCTGGGTCGACCGTGGTGGCTGTATTGTTGGTTGCGCTTGTGGCGCCAGTAGAGGCGGTAATGGATGCTGATGTTCCCGATGTAGCAGCTGCCTGATACAAAATCGTTACACTTGAAGAAAAAACCGAACTACAGGAGCCATTGGTGGCTTTTACCCTGTAATAGGTTGTTGAGGATACATTGGTTGCTGTGCGTGAGGCGCTGGTTGCTCCCGAAATATCTGTAAACGATGTGTTGTCTGAAGAGGATTGCCACTGTAAGCTACCAGAATATCCGGTTGTGGTTAATGTTGTGCTTTTGGTGCCGGAAGTAACCGTTGTGCCGCCACTTAAGGTTCCCGCCATAGAGCCCACGTTGATGGCGCCGGAAACATTGCTATTGGCGGAACCCCTGTCTGTGGTTGTAGCATAACAATAATAATACGTTTTGCCTATGCTGTTGGTTGGTGGGGTGTATGAAGCGCTGGTGGCACCATATATAAGTGTGCCTCCGCTATTGCTGTTGCTTGCGTTGCTATACCATTGGTAAGTAGGGCTAGATCCTGAAACTGTTACAGAAAGTTGTGTAGCAGTACCATTAACACAGACGTTTTGTTCAGTAGCTGAAGGTTGGTTTGAAAAGATGCCAAGTAAAAAAGTACCATCTGATGTAAATGTATGAACTTGATAGGTTGTTGAACCGACAGTATAGGAAGAAATATTTCCACCTGTAGCCAAAGCGGTAGAACTTGCATAACGAATGATAACAACCCCTGAGCCGCCTGCACCTGAAGTACAACTACCACAAGAACTACCGCCACCGCCACCGCCAAAATTATTTGCTGCATTTATATTTCCTCCGTTGCCAGAAGTGCTAGATCCGCTTGTTCCATAACCTGCATTGTTTCCGGCTGCATTGTTTCCGCCTGCACCTCCTGTAACACCATTACCGCCACCACCTGAACCGTAAATTTGAGAAGTGCCGTTTATGGATATAGATACTCCGGCCCCTCCATTTGAAGTAGTACCAATGCCGCCTGCGCCGCCAGCACCGCCACCACCACCACCTTGAGTACTCGCATCATTACCACCTGCATTACCATATGTATTTAAAGTTCCGCCAGAATGACCTGAACATGACCCTTTTGTTGCACTTCCTCCACTACCACCGCCATGCCCACCGCCACCAGAACCTCCACTCCCGCCAGTTCCATTGCCGCTTCCGGCGCCACAGCCGCCGCCATTAGCCGTCATAGAGATACCACCCGATTTTATAAAAGAACTGTTGCTTCCATTATTACCGTACGAGATACTTCTACCGCTAGTTGTAGGGGCAACTG
>CANKVN010000002.1 GCA_947487055.1 Flavobacteriales bacterium | reverse complement strand
GGTATAACGCCACCGCAATCTGTATTTTGGTCATTGGTAAGCGGACCCAATACCCCCATTTTTAACAGCAGAACTGTCCGCAATCCTACGGTGAGTGGTTTGGTTGCTGGAACCTATGAATTTAAATTCGATGTTTCTGGTCCTTGTGCATCCGGGAGCGACAATGTTGTGGTAACGGTAAACAATATTAAAACCCCACCCAGCGCCGGGAGCAATGTAAATTATACAAACTATTGCACATCAGTAACCGTGACAACAGAGGTTTTAACCGGTGCTCCCCTCATTGCCGGTGAAACAGCCAAATGGGTGCAGACATCTGCTACTGGTGCTACATTTTCTCCAAACGATTATGAAAGTGCGGTTACTGCCGGAAACTTAGTGGCCCCGGCCAAATCCTGGACGTTTACCTACACCAAAACCGGCAGCAATGGTTGTACACATGCAGCTACCCACAGCGTATTTCGCGTGGACACTTTCACCAGCTTTACAGTTCCTTCTTCGATCAGTCCGGCTTGCAATGCAAATCCTGTTTTTGATGTATCCTGGACAGGTGCATCATCAACGGTGAGCGAAGGACTTACCCGCACGGTCAGTTTTGTTTCAGGTCCGGCTACACCTACAGGCTCTCCAAGTAGGGCAGGATTATCCACCTATTCTGATCGCTGGACAATAGCTAACCTAACCATCCCTGGAACGTATGTTTATCTGGTAACCTATACCAACAGGTGTGGAAGCAAAAGCGCTTACGTAACATTACAAATTAGCAGAACGCCCGGTGCGGTGAATGCCGGATCCAATATCATCATTCCTTGTTATCAAAACTTTACATTTCCTACGGGTTTTGCCGCCACACCTGGCTCGCTATCCTGGACCCAGGTTAGTGGCCCCAATACGGCTACCCTTGCAAATGTGAACAGTGCAGTACTTAGCATGACCAATCTGGTTTCCGGAAGGTATATGATGCGGCTTTCCAATAGCGGGGGGGCAAATTGCCCGGCAAAGGCCGACACCATGACGGTAATAGTCCCAAAACAGCCAACAACGAATGTTATTCTGGGTCCCGATGATACGGTTTGTTCCGGCAGGGTGAGGTTAACCGGAACCAAGCCGGATGCCGGTGAGGTAGGTACCTGGACTGTTTCGCCATCATCAGGAATTACCTTTTCGCCAAATGCAAATAATGCCCGGGCATATGCTGTGGGTTTAGCCAACAACAGTGTTTACACCTTCACCTGGACCATCATCGGAACTTGCGGCAGTAAGTCGGACCAGCAGGTGATTACCACCACATCTGTTGCCGCGCCTCCAATACCAAATGCAGGAACGGATCAATGTTTATCCAGCTCGACTTCTTCAACCACTTTGTCGGGCAGCAGTCCGGGAACGGCAACGCCTTTGTGGACGGCATTGGCTACGGGGTCTTCGGTTGCCAGTCCGAATGCACAAAACACCCTTGCTTCCATTACCGGAGGAACCGGCGTGTATGCTTTCGAATATCGGTTATCCACTGCAGGCTGCGATAACTTTTCAGACACCGTTGTTGTATCCATCAACCACAATGTAACATCGGTTAATGCCGGTGCGGACAAGCAACTTTGTGGAAATTCATTACCGGCAACTTCCAGCCTTACTGCCAATGTTTCTGCTCCTTCAGGTGCATCATCGCTCTGGAGTCAGATCAGTGGTCCGGGTAGCGCCGGAATTTCAACGCCTGCGGCAACATCAACAAACGTAACCAATCTGGGGCTTGGTATTTATGAATTTATGTATGCCATATCAGTTGGCAGCTGTTCGGCGGTAAAGGATACCACCATTATTGTTGTTGCGTCACCTCCAACAATGGCCAATGCAGGCGTTGATCAAAGCCTTTGCGGAACAGGTTCCGGAGGAACTGCTTCTACCACATTGGCGGCCAATACACCATCATCTGGCTCCGGTTTATGGAGCCTGGCAAGTGGTCCTGGCACAATCACGCTTTCTTCAGCTTCAAGCCCCGTAGCAACCATTTCCGGATTAATCTATGGTACATATGCCCTTGTTTGGAACATCACGCCGGCAAGCGGTGCCGGAATTTGCCAAACCAGCACCGATACAATGTTGATTAGGGTTGTGCCTTCTGCTTATGCAGATGTGGACGCCAGTTATTGCAACGTATCTAATGTTCAATTGTCTGGCAACCAGCAAACCGCCGGAACGTGGTCGCTTGTGAGTGGCAGCCCGGCGCCTGCCTTCAATAATATTTCACCTTATGCTTCAACAGCAAGTGGTTTGGGGCATGCCGTTAATGGCAATGTTTATGTATTTCGCTATACCTTGCCGGCAATTGGTTCTTGTCCATCCACCTTTGATGAAATTACCATCACCAACTACAGCCAGCCCTCGCAGGCGGATGCAGGTGCCGATATTGAAATATGCTACAATCAGCAATCGGTTACGCTTGATGCGGTTTTGCCTTCTTCAGGAACAGGATACTGGACTCGGGTTTCCGGGCCGGGAACACCAACCGCAGGAACAGCCAATACCACCTTTAAAGATTCAGCTATCCAAAACCTGGCTGTTGGTGTGCACACCTATAGGTTTGTGGTAAATACCCACAGCAGTTGTTTGGCCTCCACCGATGAAATGCTCGTCATCAGAGAAAGAACGGCATCTGCGGGTAATGACACAGCCGCCTGCTCACCGGATTCCATATTGCTTAATGGCAGTGGATCTGTATTTAACAGTACTACCTGGAGTGTGCTTAGTGGTCCCAATACCCCGATTTTTTCCAATTCGTCTAATCCCATTACACAAATAAAAAACCTGCAGCCGGGTATTTATGACCTGCGCTTTACAATTGCAGGGCCGGTGGGCTGTCCTTCCAATAGCGATGACATGCTGTTGACCATCGATGAAAAAATTATTGGATTGAATGCCGGCAGGGATACCCAGATTTTGGTGAATAACAGTGTTAGTTTGGGCTCTTCACCAGGCATTTCTGGAATTACCTATTTATGGTCACCAGCAACCTTCCTTAGCAGCACTTCGGTTTCCAATCCGCTGTTCACGGTTGGTTTCAGTCCCGGCGTTTATACCTACACCGTTTCCGGTACCAGAGGCGTTTGCAATGCAGCTGATCAGGTGGTGGTTACGGTGCAAGGATCCAGAATTTCCGGAACAGTAAGGAATGATGCTGATGGAAATATAGATAATGATGTAGATGGCCCGGGTGCCGGGGCTGGTTTAATTGTCTATTTACTTCAGGATGGCTATGTGGTTAAGAAAACAACTGTGAATTCCTCGAACGGTACATATTCTTTTTTGGATATCAATACCAATATTGACTATACAGTGATGGTTAATCCAATTAATTTTAACCTGGGAGATAAACCCGCACTTGGCTTTAGTGGCTTTGCTTTTGTAGCAACGGGAGAAGAATATGGGCTAAACAATTTGTCGGGGAGTGGCTTGGAAAGCGGTGCCGGCAATGGCTCAATTCTGGTTAAATCATCGAATTCCTTTGTCACCGATGTGGATTTTGGAATAGACTTTTTACCTTATACTGATTTTGCCATACTGTCGGATGTGATCAACAAGGGTGGTACTTACCGCAATGCCTTACCCAAGCTCAGCGGAACCGATCTGGAGGATGGTTTATGCTCGGGATCCAGCCCATTTAACGATACCCTGGTGATATTAACCTTGCCAGCCAATGCCACGCTTTATTATAACAATGTGGCCGTAATTGCCGGGCAGGTTATCCCCAATTTTGATGATACCAAGCTGGAAGTAGATCCCAATTTTGATGGCGCATCAGATTTGGTTTACTTTTATTATGGATGGAAGGATCGGGCCGGGTTTTCATCCAACAGTGTTACCCGGAATGTAGCACTGGTTTTGTACAAACAGATTAGTGTGGTATTTACGGTGCACGCAGACGGCGATGCATTGTTGGATGGGCAGATTGATGGGAATTCGGTTAAGAATTTGTCGGGGCAGTGGCTGATTGCCTATCTGGTAAATGAAAATACCGGTCTGGTGGTGGATACCAACCAACTAAGGAACAAATCGACGTTTAATTTTATGAACTTAAACGCAAATAGTAATTATAGTTTACGGCTGTCAACTACCCATGCTGCCAAGGGCGGGTTGCCTCCCTCAGACGCTAATATACCGGCGAACTGGCAATTAACCGGGGAGCAGTATGGAATTAATAATGCTGCAGGAACGGGTATTGAGTCTGGTACTCCTGACGCTAAAATTCTGATACAAACCGCAGATAATTTTATTTCAGACGTGCGTTTCGGCGTTAATTTTAAGCCCATTGCTCACCGGAAAAAGTATGTTGTAGATCCCAATTCGGTTACCGGACTAACCGGCAGGGCGCGCTGGAGTTTTACCCATTGGTTGCCTTTGTTTAGTGCCTCCGGGAATGCTGATACCACTGTCATAAGAA
Organism: Flavobacteriales bacterium; assembly: GCA_947487055.1. Classification (GTDB taxonomy): domain Bacteria; phylum Bacteroidota; class Bacteroidia; order NS11-12g; family UBA955; genus RGEC01. Next base: position 74,892 of record CANKVN010000002.1, on the reverse strand, counting down.
CAGGCACAGGTATGATGCCTGGTAGGTTATCAGGATACGATGTGGAAGATGGCCGTATTCGGGGATTGACAGGCAGAACAACATCCAATGTGGTTCTCAGGAATTTGCCGGATACCGGAAATGCCCTGTTGCAATACGAGAGCGGCGGATTGGTGTATTTTCTGAACCCGGCTCCATCTGTAACAGATCCTGCTTATGTTTTTTGGGACAACACCAACAGTAGGTACGTCATCAATAGTTTTAATCCTGACAACCTGAAACTGCTGGTTAAAATGGCTTATCAGGATTCAACCAGATTTGAATATGCATATATGGATAATGCCAACGCCATCGGTTCATTCTCATCATACTCCATCAATTACATAACGCCTTTGCCCATTGATTTCGCCATGGGGGCTTGCAAGGTGCTAAAACAGCATACCACCATCACCTGGAATACTTTGCGTGAGGAGGGCTACCATCATTTTGATGTGATGAGGTCCGAAAAGCAGAACCAGGCATTTGTAAAAATCGGGGAGGTGAAGGCATTCGGAAATTCAGTTATTCCCCGGGCATATCAATTTATCGATAATGGTAATCCGGGGTCGGCTATATACCGCGTGGATGTAGTGAAGCACAATAACGAATCGGAGCAGGCCGGCATTTGCGAAACAAGCACCATTCAACCCCGAATGAAGCAATCCCAGATAAGTGTTTACCCCAACCCGGCTGGGCAAACGGCCACCATAAACTTTGCTGATTTGGATATAGGTTCCATATCGCTGCAATTGATCAATGCAGCAGGGCAGGAGGTAATGCGCTTAAATGAATTGCCTGTAATGGGTAACACCACCTACAACCTGAACCTGAAAGACCTGGCTCCGGGTATTTATTTGTTGTTGTATCAAACTGATAACGAGAACGGCCAGCTGAAGATTCTTAAAGAATAATCTTCATTTACAGCAATTCCCCTTTGCCTTCACGGATGAGCTCCAAGACACCGCTGGTGCAGTTGTAGACTGTACTGGGAATAAGTCCCATCTGTTCCTTTTCCAGGAAAAAGTCCATCGTTTTTTCGTAGTTCCTGGAGATGGCTGTTTCCTGGTTTTCATACTCCATGAATTGGTCATCGCTATGCAGCGAGCTGCAAATAAGCGGTTCGTTCAATTCGCGGACCAAGGTGGTTAAAAATTCAAAATCGGGAATGCGAATGCCAATGGTTTTGCGCCGGTTTTCGTAATGCTTCATTGCCTTCACATCGGCATTGATAATAAAAGTATATGGCCCCGGAAGCGAAGCCTTCATTGCCCTGAAGATTGGGTTTGGGATTGGCAATGCAAAGCGGCTTACCATTTCAAAATCACTGCAAATAATGCTTAACTGGCTTTGCTGCATTTTTTTATCTGCAACCTGGCAAATGCGTTCAATCCCGGTTTTGTTACTAAGCAAACAAGCGATGGTATAAACAGAATCCGTGGGCAAAATGCCAATTCCACCCTTGAGCAGATAGGACTTTATTGCCTTTAAATCTTCGAAAGACAGGCCATTTGCCGGATTGGACCTGAATACATGCATTGTTTTACAATTTATATAAAAAACCCAACCCCAAAACCCATGAATTTTGCCAGGCATTTTCTCCCGGACGTGCCAAATCTTTGTCGAATATACTGATGAGGGTGTAGTTGAAGTTTAAGTAACGTGTGAGCTTTACGGAAAGGCCTAAATCAATACGGCTATCCAAGGGACTTGGATTTTTCTTGTAGTTGTAAGGGATAAATCCCAGGTAGTTGGTTCGAATCAGGATTTGTTTGTTGAAATTAAATTCCCGGTTAAATCCTGTTTGAATCTGGAAGCCTTGCTCGCTGCGGATATACTGGCCTTTGTTTACCCCTGCAATCGTGGATTGGTTGCGTTTATCATAGAGCGATTGGTTGAGCATAAAGGTTTGCTTCAAGGAGAAAAGTGCCAGTCGTGCATAAAACCGTTCGGAGGGTTTGGCTTCAAAACCTATGGCAGACATCAGGGATCCCTGGCTTAAAAAACTGCTGACCATATTCTTGTCTTCACGGCCATTGGCATTCCTGCTGTAGGTGTAACCGGGAAGTAACTGGGTTTGGAGGTTCAATCCTCCATAGCCGCTTAGCCATCTTAGTTTTTCGAAGGAATATCCATATTTGCTGTCCATGAAAACGTTATCCATGTTTTTGCGGGTGCTTCGAAATTGCTGTCCATAATTGTCTTGCATGCTGCTGGAAATGGCACCTGCATTTATTTTCAGGACATTATCCCAGGTTTGGTGATCCAATTTTACATTGTAAAAAGCCCTGATAAAAAAGTTTCCACTGAGGTTGTTTGATGCACCGCCGCTCCAATTGGGGCTGGTGCCGGAAAGCGCTGTGGTAACACCAAGTTCAAGCCCTTTTTTGAAGATTTTTGTGCTGTCTGCTGTTTGAACAGAATCCGTAAAATCGGCAAAAGCTGGAAATGCGAAGAAGCATAGCACGGAAATCAATACGGAGCGCATGCGTTGACGGAAGCTTAGTTTTTGTCTAATTTAACCACTTCTTTGGCCCTGTTGATGGCTTTTACCACAATGAACAACACAAAAGAAATGATTAAGAAATTCAAAACGGCTGCTATCAGTTTGCCATACGTAAATGGGCCAGCTGCAAGGGATTCTATTTTATTAAAGCCACCAATGAAAGCAATGATTGGCATGATAATATCATTGACAATGCTGTCTATAATCTTCTGGAAGGCACTGCCAATAAGCACTGCCACAGCAAGATCAATGACATTCCCTTTTTTTATAAAATCCTTAAATTCTGAAATGAAACCCATGTTGAATCTTTTTATTGGTTGCGGTGGGCTTGCGCCCGTCAATAAGCAATAGGATTAGGCAGCACCGCTGTTTTCGCTCAAAACCTGCTTAACCAAATTGGCAGCTTCTTTGAGGACAATGGCGCTGAATACCTTAAGGCCGCTTTCATCGATGATGCGTTTGGCTTCTTCTGCATTGGTGCCCTGCAAGCGCACGATGATGGGGATTTTTACATCACCAATCTTTTTGTAAGCTTCTACAACGCCATTGGCTACGCGGTCGCAACGCACAATGCCACCAAAAATATTGATGAGAATGGCTTTTACATTGGGGTCGCTCATGATGATGCGGAATCCGGCTTCTACGGTTTCTGCATTGGCAGTTCCACCAACATCAAGGAAGTTGGCAGGTTCTCCGCCACTCAATTTGATGATATCCATGGTTGCCATGGCCAGGCCTGCACCGTTTACCATGCAACCTACGTTTCCTTCAAGTTTTACGAAATTCAGGTTGTATTTTCCGGCTTCTACTTCGGTGGGGTCTTCTTCAGCAAGATCGCGCAACACAGCATAATCCTGATGGCGATAAAGGGCATTGTCGTCTAGGCTTACTTTGGCATCAACAGCAATGATGCGGTCATCGCTTGTCTTCAACACAGGGTTGATTTCAAACATGCTGCTGTCGGTTTCGTTGTAAGCTCTGTATAAGGCGGTAGCAAATGCCACCATTTCCTTGAAAGCTTTGCCTTCAAGACCCAATTTAAATGCAATCTTCCTGGCTTGAAATGCCTGAAAACCTACAGCGGGATCAATCCACTCTTTAAAAATCTTTTCCGGATGGTGTTCCGCAACTTCCTCAATATCCATACCGCCTTCGGTGGTGTAAATGATAACGTTGCGTTTGGTTTGCCTGTCCAGCAAAACGCTCATATAATATTCTTTGGGTTCTGAAGCGCCGGGATAAAATACATCCTGGGCTACCAGAATTTTATTAACAAGTTTGCCTGCAGCTCCGGTTTGAATGGTTACCAAAGTGCCTCCAAGCAAGTTGGTTGCGATTTCGCCGGCTTGTTCCGGAGATTTGGCAATTTGCACTCCACGATGTTCAGTGCCAACAATTTTACCTTTACCACGGCCACCAGCATGGATTTGTGCTTTTATCACACACCAATCGCTGTTGAGTTCGTTTTTAACCCGTTTTGCAGCTTTAATGGCCTCTTCGGCTGTTTCAGCAACAAAGCCGCCCTGGATAGCAACGCCGTAACTTTTCAATATTTCTTTGGCCTGATACTCGTGAATATTCATTCTTTAAAAGTTTATTTCTTGATTAAGTGATGCAAAATTAACGTTTTTCGGTTGCCGTTTTTGATTTTTATGACTAAGATTTTTGATGTAGGTTTGAAACGCAATGGAGCAAAGCCCGATTATAAGAGCCAGGAACATAAAAAAACAGTATGGAAGCCTGCAGGTGTTGAAGGGCATTGACCTTGACGTGTATACTTCCGAAATTGTTTGTATAACAGGGGAGAGTGGCGCCGGTAAAAGCACATTACTGCATATCTTGGGTACGCTAGACAAACCTGATACTGGTGATGTTTACTGCAGTGAAACCAATATTTCTGCATTGTCATCCAACCGACTTGCGGATTTTCGCAACAAACATGTGGGGTTTGTTTTTCAGTTTCATCAGCTGTTGCCCGAGTTTACCGCCATGGAAAATACCTGCATTCCTGCATGGGTAAGCGGAATTGGTAAAAAAGAGGCCGAGGAAAAGGCAATGCCATTGTTTTCCCTGCTGGGTTTAACAGACAGGGTTCATCACAAGCCTGCAGAATTAAGCGGTGGAGAACAGCAGCGCGTGGCCATTGCAAGGGCATTGATTAACAACCCTGCGGTGGTTTTTGCCGATGAACCTAGTGGCAATCTTGACAGCAAAAATGCCAAAATTCTGCACGATTATTTTTTGCGCTTGCGCGATGAATTGGGCCAAACATTCATCATCGTTACCCATAACCCGGAATTGGCCGCCCTGGCAGACAGAAACCTGAAAATGGTTGACGGACAGTTTGCTTAAGCCTCTATGGTTGCTTCCAGATTTGGGAACACAACGGTAATTGCGGTGCCTTTAAGTGGTTTTGATTCAATCTCAAGGTGGCCGTGTATAATGTCCAGCATTTTAAAAATCAAGGAATAGCCGATACCATAGCTTTGGTATTCACTTCCGTCTTTGTGGTTTACCTCCAATGTACGGGTCTTGATTTTTTGCATCATTTCCTCGTTCATGCCATTGCCGGTGTCTTTTATGGTAAAGTAGTTGAGGTTGTCTTTCTGCTGGAATGAAACCGTTATTTGTCCATTTTTGGTGAATCGATTGGCATTCCCCAGCAGGTTGGTTAGAATGATGTTCAATGCACTCAATGAAGTGGATACGCTGGTATTTTTGGCCACCTTGATGGTGATATCATTGTTGTTGATCCGAAGTCCGATTCTGATAAAAGCCTTTAATTCATTTACCATAGAAAATACCGATATTTTATGGTTGATATGCTGAAAGGAAGTACCGCTGGAACGTTCGTTAAGGATGTTTGAGCACAGCAATTCCAGCCTCTTGGTAGAATTGATAATAAGGTTGAAATGGTCTACAATATCCTGTTTGCGAAGTTTGCTTTGGTTGGCATGGATTTTATCGCCAACAATGTTGATGTATTTTATGGGTGCAAATATGTCGTGGTTAATTACACTGATGTAGATGTTGTTTTTGCTGTCCAGGGCAGTTAAGGCAGCCACTTTCTGCATCAATTCCGTGTTTATTGCCTGAATCTCTATCGTTTTTTCGTCAATGATTTTCTTTAATTTCAGGTTTTGAAACTCCACACGCTTTGTCCTGATCCAGGAGACAAAACCAGTCAAAATGAGTATGAGTGTGCCTATGATGATTAAATAAAAAGAACGCAGGTACCAGGGTTTTTCTTTAAGGATTGATATAGTTTGGATGGGGTTTTCAACACCCTGATCATCGATATAAAGAAATGTGATTTGGTGCTCGCCGCTGTTTTCAATGATTACATTTAGGTTGTTGAGTTGGGCGTAAGGAATAAAGGTGAGTGCTGAGTCCAGGCGGTAATAAAGGCTAAGGTTTTTTGGATTGTCCCAAAAGGTAGTTTGCAGCCTAAACTGAACCTCATTCATATTGTTGCTGAGTATCAAACTACCATTGGTGAAATCAAGTTTTTTACCCAGACTGATAATTTCTTTAACAACCAGTTTTGAACTTGTTTTTCTGGGAGGGAAATCTCGGATTGGATGGAACTTTACAATGCCCATTAAGCTTGGGATTGACAACAATGTATCGTTGAAATTTAAAAAAGCAGGATAGGTTCCTCCGTTCATTTCATCGGTAGGTAAGCCGTTGGTATAGTCGAAATATTGCGGTTGCGGAATAAATTCACCACCGGCCAGGGCTTTGTCAAAACTAAAGGAAGGTATACGAAGCAGCCCATCGTTGGTGGATGCCCATATGAACTTGTTTTTATCCTGGTAAAGAAAGTGGGTGCGTTTTAGTGCTTTGTAGTAATCGTTTTTAATGCTTCTAAGGGTGTGTTTTAAGGAGTCAATGAGATATAATCCATCACCATAGGTAGTAATGACAATTTGGTTTTTGTGTCGGAAAAAGTAACGAAAACAGGTAGGCTTTTGAATGCGTTTAACAATCGAATTCGTTTTGGGGTCATAAACGAGCAGGCCGCCACAATAAGCCAGCCATATTTGATTGTTGATAACCATACTTTGGTTTATAATGCCATAGCCGATTTGTGTTTTCAGCCTCGGTGTGATGCTGTCGCTTTTTGTGTTGTAAATAGAAATCCCTGAAGAATTTAAAACATAAAGCTCATTCTTGTATTCTATGTAACTTTGACTTTGGCCTTTGGGGACTTGTTTTTTGGCTATTCTTTTGGGAGTAAGGGTTTTTAAATCCAGGGTGAAATATAGGTTGTTTGTGTTTCCCAGTATGGTCTTATCATTTAACTGGTGATAGGAATAGCCTAAAATCTCGTCTTTAAAAAAGTCCCTGAACCCTTGGGGTGTGTTTTTAAATTGATCCGGATAAGTGGCAATAATATCGCCATTGCTTGATGGGATTTGTAAATAATATTCATAAAAACTGAACTTATTCTTTGGGATATTGTGTTGATAGACGGAGAAGCTGGATTTGCTGAAAACAATTAAGCCATTGGCTAGGGTGCCAATAAATAATTTATCCAGCTCACTGCTGTATAGTGCATTGAAAATTGCCACATCGGTGGGCACTGCTGCTGTCAGAAACCGCCATTCATATTGTCCAGTTGCATGAATCTTTGATAACACCCATGCCTGGTTTTCGAGGATAACGAGCGGAGGAAGTGGATAATGAAAAAACCACCGCGCTTTTCCAAGTAATTGTGGGTTGAAGGGGAGTGCTATGTTGTTTAACTGCGTATCGTTCACACAAACAGACATTCCTGTTTGGTGGTCTAGAAGCCAATATTTATTGTCGAAAAATACATCTGTTTTGCTTTCCCGGTCCGATTTAAAAATACTGCTGTATTGGTTGTTTTTAAAAGTGTATACCGTTTGTTTCTTCCTGAAAAAAATGGTATTGTCGGTGCCTAGAAATAAGGCATTTGCACCAATAAGAGAGTCGTGCAGTGTTGATACTAATTTTAGGGAGAAAGCTTTGTTTCCCGAAAGCAGCATGGTGTGAAATGGTGGGAGATCGCTGCCCGAAAAATCAAAATATGGCTCGAAAGAGTCATTGGTTACCCGATATACCTTTCTGTCTACGCAACTAATTAATATGTGGTTTTGCTTGTTTCTAAATAATGAACCAATGCGCTCGGGTATTTCAGTCGGGTAAGGTTCAATTTCAGCACCATTGAACTGAAACATGCCATTGGGTGTGGCTATCCAAAGTTTGTTGTTTTCATCCAACAACAAATCCGAGATGATGTTCTCGGATAGCTGGTTGTTTTGTTTGTTGAAATATCGGGGAAAATATTCGTAGGCAGACTGTGCAAAAAGTGCGGAAGTCCACAGCAGCAAAAGCGTTGAAAACGCTACCCACTTACGAATATCTAAAATCATTTATAGAGCTGAACCAACTCTACAATATTAGTGACATTTAGTTTATGAAAAATACGGGCTTTGATGGTGGAAACGGTATTGCTCTTAATCCCCAATTCGGTGGCAATATTAAGGGTGGATTTTCCTTCCATCAACATGTGCAATATCTGGTTTTCACGCTTGCCTTTAATCAATGGCTTCTTGTTTAAGCGGGGAACGCTAACGCCGTTGAAGAATTCTGAAAATCTGCGGGTAATTTCAATTTCGGAAGTCTTCTTTTCGCAATAGTCTATTTTGTATTTGCTCAGGATGCGCTGGAACATTACTTCAGGGTGCATCGAGAACAACAGAATCCTGGTTTCAGGATGACGTTCAATGATTTTTTCAATCAAGGTAATGCTTGAGCCTTCCGGGAAAGTCACATCCAAAATGATGTGGGTAGGGTTTTCTTTTTCAATAGTAGGCAGTAAGCTGCTCAATTGTGAGCATTCAACAATGTTTTTGATGTTAAGGTTGAGGGATAGGATTAACTTAATCCCACTGAAAATAATCGTATGGTCATCAGCGATCAATACCTTGATTTCGTTGACATCTCTTGGTGCTTCAGGAACGCGCATTTTCTATTGGTTTGATTTTAAAAAAGCAAAATTACGCGCTTATATTCAAATTTCAAATAACATTTTCGTAATATGCACATGATTGATTTAATTTTTCTAAAAAAATAGTTCTATTAATAAGACTTTCAAAGGATATCGGATATCAAATAAATTTAATACCGAAAATGGTTGTGAGATTTGTGAATTTTACTAAATTTGAAAAACAGCAATACGAAAAAATGTAAATTTAAACATGGGGACAAGCTATCAATCTGCTTTTATACAAATCCTTAAAAACTCGGTGCCCGCGAACCTGCATTTGGCCGAGGAGATAAGCCGTGAGCTGAATATAAGTGCAGACAGTGCGTATCGTCGTTTGCGCGGAGAAACCGATTTGACCTTGAATGAAACGGTGAAGTTGTGTATGCATTTTAATATTCCGCTGGAAGCGCTTAATGCAGAAATGGAAGATGTGGTTTCCTTTAGGGTGAACAATATTTTGGGTAATCCGGATAGCTTTGCAAGCTACCTCGAATCTTTGGCCCGGGATTTGGCCTGGCTGCAGCGCTTTGATGATGGAATGCTATATTACGCAGCTGAAGATATTCCTGTTTTCTACCATTTTTTCTTTCCCCGGCTGGCAAGGTTTAAGATGATTTATTGGACCAAGTCTATTTTGAATGCGCCCGCATATCAGGGTGCCAAAGTGGAAGATTTGCAGTTGCCCGAAGGCTGGGAACAGAAGATTGAAGCCATTACCAAACAATATCAGCAAATATCCACCACGGAAATTTGGAACGAGGATACAATCAAAAGTACCTTGCAACAAATTCGTTTTTACTGGGATGCAGGTTTCTTTAGGGAAGAACAAACCCTGTTGGATGTGATTGGTGATTTGGAGCAATTGATAGCGATGGCCGCAAAACAGGCAGAAGTGGGTAAAAAGTATAATCCGGTAAAAGGTACGTTTACGGATACGGAATTTTCCATGTATATCAGCGATCTGATGATTGGTAACAACCATGTATACCTGGAATCCGGCGAACGAAATTCCAGCTATATCGGATATGGTTCGTTTAATTACATGAGAACAGGCAACGCCTCTTTCAACCGGCAAATTCAGCAATGGCTGGGGAATCTTATTGGTAAAAGCACCCTGGTGAGTAAGGTTGCAGAAAAACAGCGCAATCAGTTTTTTAAGCAGGCGGCAAAGCGTCTGACTCAGCTTAAGGATGAATTAATCGTGCCTTAAGCCCTTGCAGAATCCGAAAGACATATTGGCGGAATACTGGGGCTATCCCGACTTTAGAAAAGGCCAGGAATCCATTGTAAACCACATTTTGGCAGGAAACGATACCATCGCACTCCTGCCCACCGGTGGCGGAAAAAGCATTTGTTTTCAGTTGCCCGGAATCATGCATGGAGGTTTAACCCTCGTGATTTCGCCGCTCATTTCACTGATTAAAGACCAGGTAGACGGACTGAACAGAAGAAACATATCAGCGCTGGGCTTGCACAGCGGTTTGGGTTACAAAGAAACAAGGTTGTTGATGGACAACGCCTTGAAAGGGGCATACCGGTTTTTGTATATATCGCCGGAACGTTTGGCCACAGAAGGGTTCAGGGAATATCTTCCCAATCTCAATATCAAAATGCTGGTGGTGGACGAAGCCCATTGTATTTCCCAATGGGGCTATGATTTCAGGCCAGCTTACCTACAGATCGCAGAAAGCAGGGCCTTGCTGCCAAACGTGCCCATAGCAGCATTCACAGCAAGTGCTCCGCCATATGTGGTTAATGACATTGCCGACAAATTGCTGCTGGTGGAACCCAAAATCACCATGGGAGATTTTCAGCGAAGCAACCTCCATTTTCATGCTCAAGAGCAGGAAGATAAGCAAGGTGTTTTGTTGAAAATGTTGTCCGGTACCCAGGGTTCCAGTTTGGTGTTTGCACGAAACAGAAAAGAAACGGAAGAACTGGCCGCTTTCCTTAGCCATCACGGCGTTGATGCCGATTTTTATCATGCTGGTTTGCAGGCCACAGAGCGGGCACGCAAGCAAGATAGCTGGATGCGTAATCAAAAGCGTGTGATGTGCTGTACCAACGCTTTTGGCATGGGGGTAGACAAGCCTGATGTTCGTTTTGTTTTTCATGCGGGGCCGCCGCCCAGTCCGGAAGATTACTATCAGGAAGCTGGCCGGGCTGGCAGGGATGGAAAGGAAAGCTGGTGCGTAATGCTTTACAGGAAAGCGGATTTTGAACAAATCCGTGTGCAGATTGATGCCAGGTTTCCCGGTGCTGAAGTGCTGGCAAGGGTTTATCAGGCATTGATGGCCCATTTGGGGATTCCGGAAGGTGGTGGTCTGCTGCAGTGGTATGAGTTTGATCCGGCAGAAATTGCTGGGCGTTTTCGTTTTCAAATGGCAGAACTGCTTCATGCGCTGAAATCCCTGGAATTGTTGCGGTTCTTTTCGCTTTCCGAAGGGGCTTTAAACCCTGCTGCAGTTCATATTTCGGCAGATTATGCATCTGTTTATGATTTTAAACTAAGAAACCGCGGGTTTGAGGCTGCCATCGATATGCTGCTGAGGTCGCATCCCGGTATTTTGGATGGGTATGTGGTCATCAACGAAAGTATTCTTTCCAAAAGGCTAAGGCTTGAACAGGATGCATTCCGCGAATTGCTGAGAACTTTGCAAAACAGGGAAATCCTAGATTATAGACCGGCAACCGACAAGCCCCGGGTGCTATTGCTGGAGCCACGCCATTCCAGGCCAGTGTTTAATGTGAAAAGTTTGGAGCCGCTCAAAAAAAGTAGGTTGCAGGCAACCGAACACATGGAACAATACGTTTTTTGTGCATCTTGCAGGTCGGCCTGGTGGATTGCCTATTTTACAGGAAAATCAGCAGATGACTGTGTCAAATGCGATATTTGCGCCAAGCGCAGCAAGCAAAAACCACAGGGTTATGATTTTTGGAAAAAGGAGATAAAAAGGAAGTTGATCTCCGGTTCCTGGGAATACATGTCTTTTTTAGACAGTTTTCCGGCTGAAAAGGCCGAAGAAATGACCACCGTTTTTCGCAGCTTGCTCGATAATGAAACAATAACCAAAGACCAGGAAGGAATATTGCATTGGGCAGGGTGAAAAAGGTGATATTTACCGTTACCAATGACTTGGTAACCGATCAGCGTATGCAGCGAATTTGTGGTGCATTTTACCGCCGAGGCTATGATGTGGTTTTGGTTGGGCGGAGGTTAGGGACTTCAGAATCTGTCCACCATTTACCCTACAAAACAAGGCGCCTGGTTTGTGCTTTTAATAAAGGAAAACTGTTCTACCTCGAATTTAACATCAGGTTGTTTTTCTACCTGCTTTTTTCCCATTCAGATCTATTGTGGGCCGTGGATTGCGACACCGCTGTTCCTGCCAGATTTGTTTCCCTTATCAAGCGAATTCCCTGGGTTTTTGATGCCCACGAGTTGTTCACGATGGTGCCCGAAGTGATTAACCGCAAAAGGGTTCAGGCGGTTTGGGAAAAGGTTCAGGCAATGGCGTTTAAGCGCTCAGCCATGGCGTTTACGGTTGGTTCTGCGTTGGCGGACTGGTTTGGGCAGCAATACGGAACCAAAGTGCATGTACTGAAAAATGCGCCTCCGTTGGAAATGTCGTTGCCTTACGAGCCGGATGCAGATAAATTTATTTTGTACCAGGGAGCGCTGAACGAAGGACGCGGTCTGGAATGTTTAATCCGCGCTATGGAGCAAATACACTGCAAGCTGCTTATTGCCGGTGAAGGCGATTTGAGCCATTCCCTTAGACAGATGGTGACAAAGCTGGGGCTTGCAGAAAAGGTTGTTTTTTTGGGTAGAATTCAGCCTGCAGCATTGCCTGCACTCACAAGGCGCGCCTGGATTGGCTACAACGTTAGTGAACCCAAAGGCCTTAGCTACGAATTATCGCTAAACAATAAGTTTTTTGATTACCTGCATGCAGGTTTGCCATCCTTAATCAATCCCTTTTCGGAATATGTGAAGCTCAATTCCCAGTTTCAGGTAGGGTTGCTCACCAATCCAAGCATTCCCTCTATCGTGGAAAATGCCAATTTGCTGCTGAATGATGCAGTTTTGCACAAGCAACTTGCCGAGAATTGTAAGTTGGCTGCAACATTATGGAATTGGGAGAGCGAAGAAGCGCACTTATTTACGATTTTTGAATCCCGATTCCCCGATGCCTAAGACCCTTCATCTCGTTGCTTTTGATATGCCATATCCGGCCGATTACGGGGGTGTGATAGATATTTATTACAAAATCAAAGCCCTGCACGAAGCAGGTGTTAAGGTAATTCTGCATGTGTATTTGTATGGAGGCAAATCGGCATCCAAACACCTGGAGAGCCTTTGTTTGAAAACCTATTACTACGAACGCAGGCGGTTTAAGAATCCCTTTACAGGAGACTTGCCATATATCGTAGCTACCCGGTCTGATGAAACCCTGGTTGAGCAATTATTAAAGGACAATTATCCCATTTTGTTTGAAGGGCTTCATACCACGGCTTGCTTATCGTTGCCAGAACTGGCCGGCAGGTTTAAAATGGTGAGAACCCACAATGTAGAACACGAATATTACCGGTTGCTGGAAGAGGCTGAAACCAGCTTTTTTAAAAAATATTTTTTCAGGATTGAAAGTGAGCGCCTGTTGAAATATGAAAATGTTTTGAAGCATGCCAACCTCATTTTGCCCATTTCTACCGAAGATACAGCCTATTATCGCTCCGGATTTAACAAGGTGGAATACCTTCCTGCATTTCATTCTTCGTCTAGTGTTTCTTGCCAAAAGGGAAGGGGAGATTTTGTGTTGTATCATGGAAATCTGGGTGTGGGTGAGAATAATAAAGCTGCACTTTACCTTGTTCACGAAGTATTTCCCTTGCTCGATATGCCATGCATTATCGCTGGAAACCATCCGTCAAAACAGTTGCAAACAGCAGTTAGAAATTTGCCACACGTAAAACTAATTTCCAATATTTCCAGCGACGAAATTTTGCAACTGGTGCAGGATGCACAGGTGAATGTGTTGGTTACTTTTCAATCTACAGGTATAAAGTTAAAATTGCTAAATGCCTTGCACAAAGGGCGTTTTTGTGTAACCAACAACCCCATGGTGGCCAATACCGGTTTGGAAACGCTCTGTAGGTCAGCCGATACCGCAGAAGCTTTGGCAGGCGAGATTGCATCATGCTGTAAGCTTAATTTTGACCAGCAACAAATTGAGGAACGCACCGAAATTTTGTTAAAAGGATTTTCAAACCATAAAAACGCAGAATTAATAGCGTCTTTTATGTAATACACGCACAAAAGTGTTAAGAAATATATGAGAAAGCCCGTATTCGACGTTGTAATTTTGACAAACGAATATGAGATTAAGGCTTCTTTTAATGGCGTTCGTATGCGCTTTCCGCTTAGCGGGGCAAAATACCCAAATTAATACCTATCCTTCGGTTTACTATCAGCGTGGGGTTGAGTTGTTTGATGAGAAAAAATTCAATGCAGCCGTAACGCAGTTCAACCTTTATCTGGAGAACAACGCATCTGTTCCCAACAGGATTGAAGCAGAGTATTACCTGGCCGTATCCAAAATGTATGCGGAACACAGCGATGGCGAAGCCTCCGTGCGCCGCTTTTTAACCAACAATCCGGGATCGCACAAAACCCACATGGCCAATTTGGCAATGGGTGATTATTATTACCTGAAACAGAAATATTCCACAGCGTTAACATATTACAAATCGGTGGATGCATCCGCGGTGTCGGACGATATTGCCGACCGATATCTGTTTAGAAAAGGCTATTGCCAGGTGCATACCAAAAAATACAAAGATGCTGCAGAAACCCTGCAACCATTGATAAAACGGCAAAATGATTACCAAACGCTGGCGCTTTATTATTACGCTTACTGCGCTTACTACACAGGTCAGTATTCGGAGGCGCTTGCTGCATTTCAGAAAATAGAGGATGAAGGCCCCAAGGCTGTGAGGTTATACATTGCACAGATTTATTACTTGCAAAATCAGTATGACAAAGCGTTGCTGGCTGCAGACAAAATCAAATCAGGGGTAGCTGCCGGCAGGGTTAATTTTCTTAAAGGGAAATGCCACTACCGCATGGCCCGGTATTCGCAAGCCGCGGACGCCTATAATCAAAGCGGAATGTCATTGGATAGCCTGGACCGCAATGAAGTATACGAATTCGGCTACTCCAATTATAAGGCAGAACAATATTCCAAAGCAATAGAATGGTTTAAACCCATTGCTTACCTGGGTGATAGCCTTGCCCAGTTTGCCAGTTATAATCTGGGTGATTGCTACCTGAAATTGAAAAGTAAGCGCGACGCCATGAATGCCTTTGCAGAAGCATACCGCAATGGCTACGACAAAGTTGTTGCTCAGGATGCATTGTTGAATCAGGCAAAAGTTGCAGCCGAATTAAACGAAAGCAATGCCGCTTCGTTGTTGCAGAAATACATAGCCGCTTATGGCAATTCTGCCAAATCCAAAGAAGCCAAAAAATTGTTGGCCCGCCTGTTGCTGAACACCGATAACTACCGCGATGCTGCTGCAGTGCTGGAAAGCATTTCGGATCCCGATCCCCAAACAGAAGAAAGTTACCAGCGTGTAACGCTTGCCCGTGGAATGGAATTGTATAAAAGCCGTCAGTGGGAGGAATGCCGTACCATGTTTGATAAATGCATGTCCAGAAGAGCCAACCGCGCCATTTCCGGACAAGCTGCATTGTGGAAGGCTGAATCGTTGGTGCAGGAAGGTAAGTATGAAGAGGCTTTGCCATTGTATCAGCAGTTTCTGGATGCCCCTGGTGTGGATGAACTTGAGGTTTATCCCTTTGCTTTCTACGGCGTTGGATATGCCAAATACAAAGCAGATCAATACCAGGACGCGATTCCGTACTTTGAAAAATTCCTTAAAACCATCAGCAAAGGCCGCTACGACGAAAAAATTTACCACGATGCACAATTGCGCTTGGGCGATTGCAACTACGCGCAGGCTGCCAGGCTTGGCAAAGATGCTGCAACCCAAAAACGCAAGCATATGGAAGATGCCATTACGGCCTATGCCTACGTTACCGGGAAAAAAGGAACAGATGGCGATTACGCTTTGTACCAAACCGGTATGCTGTATGGCTTGCAGGGTCAATTGTTTGATGTTTCCGGAATGCGCGAAAAGAAAATTTCTGCATTGAAACGCTTGGTAGCTGATTTCCCCAAAAGCCGCTTTTTGCCGGATGCTTATTTTGAGCTGGGTACTGAGTTTTGGGCTGCCGGTAGCACCAAGGAAGCTGAGAAATACTTCATGTATGTGGTGGATGATTTCAAAGGAAATCCTTTGGTGGTGCGCTGTTACCTGAACCTAGGCCGTATTTGCAACAACAACGGGCAATCCGACAGGGCAATCGAAATGTACACAAGGTTGTTTGATCAATATCCCGGAACGCCTGAGGCACGCACCGCATCCGAAAACGTAAAACGAATCTACACCGATCAGGGCAAAGGTGGCGACTATGTGAAATGGACCAAAAACAGGGGAGGAATGACTGCCGCTGAAACCGATAGCCTTATGTATTACACCGCATTTAATCTTTATGAGCGCGACAAATACAAGGAAGCAATTACTGCATTCCAGGATTATTTCAATGAGGTGAAAAAAGGATTCTTCGTGGTTTCGGCCAATTATTACAAAGCTGTTTGTCATGAAGAATTGAAGCAAAAAGAAGAGGCAATTGTGAACTATAAAGTGGCTGCCAATGCCGTTGGTTTTGAATTCCAGGAGGATGCTGTGCTAAGTGTACTCGAACTTTCCGGTGCCAATGCACCATGCAATGAGGTGCTGCCCTACCTAACACAACTGGAGCAAATTACCCGGGATAAAGACAAGCGCCATCAGGCTTGGAAAAGCTTGCTGAAATGCTATGAGCAGCAAAATCAGTGGGCCACAGGCAGAAACCTCGCCATCCGTATTGTTGCTGAATTGAGTTCTCCGGATGATTTAAAGGCGGAAGCCTTGGTGTTTCAAGGTAAAGCAGATGTGGCTGAAAAACAGTTCCCTTCAGCGCTGGCCAAGTTCAAAGAAGCGTATACCCGTTTCAATAACAAATATGCTGCAGAAGCCAAATACCGCGAGGCCTTGGTGTATTTTACCACCGATAGTTTTGAGCTGACGAAGGAGTCATGTTATGGGGTTCTGGATCAATTTAACAGTTACGATTATTGGGTTGGAAAATCCATGTTGTTGCTGGGTGATGCATTTCTGAAAACCAACGATGAGTTCAATGCAAAAGCAACCTGGAACAGTGTTGCAGAGAATTTCGAAATACAGGAATTGGTAGCCGAAGCGCGGGAGAAACTGGCCCGACTGCGGGATAGGAAAACCAAGCTGGGCGACGAGTAACCGACTAGCGCTCGGTATAGATTTTGCCCAGTAACGTTTTCGTTTGATCGTAATTTTCTCCGGATCGTTTTGCCAGTTCAATGGCTTGCTTTGCAGCCGTTTCTGCCTCGTCATACCTTTTTAAAGCGTATAAGAGCGCTGCGTAAGTGTCGGCATGGTTATATTCATCATCGGTATCTACCACATCATGCATCCATCCCAGCGCTAGGGCAAGCGCTTCCTTGTCGCTGGTGTTTTCATAGATTTTCCAGGCTGCTTCATTGATGCCTGAGTTTGCATATGATTTTTTATTTGACTGATAGTCTTCATCAACTTTTTTGCATACGAATTCCATTGTCCAGCAGCTGATAAATACCCGATTATGTAACTATTGGAGTAGTTATTTGCTGCTACGCTGTCATTATCTTCGGCCAGCAAACAGTATTGATATATTGTATCGCACATTGCCTGTTGGTTCATGTTTAGATTTGAGTCAATAAACGCCAAATGTAAATTCGCATTATCAAATATAAAAAAAACCATCCAATGTGGATGGTTTTTAAATGAATGTGTTGTTTGCTTATTTCAGCTCAACCGATTGCGTACCTATTTTAAAGCCGTCGCAATAGAGTTCAATGCTGTATTTCCCTTTTTTCAAATCCCTGGCAGGGCGCCATTTGGTTGCCGGAACAGGTTTGCTTTCCTGGTCGAATTCTACCGTGAATTTATAGGTGAATTTGCTCTGTTTGTCTTCGAAGTTGAATGTTCCTCCTTCGTTTCCTGGATTGGCAAGTGTGGTGCCCTCAGGGCCTGTGATTTTAACGTAAATGGTTTTCTCACCGGGTTCAGCCACTTTGTTTTCTCCCAAAGCAAAGGTTGTTCTAAAGGCTTCTACGTCTTTGGCTTTGGTTGTGGTTGCCTCTTTGCCGGTAATCCATCGTTTTTTCAATACCTCGACCTTAACACCATTGGCCTGCAAACGTTGGGCAATGCTTTTGTATTTCTTCTTTTCTACGGACAGTTGTTTGTTTTCTGCCTCTGCGGTTTCTTTTTCGTTTTTAAGCTGTGTGTTTACCTCTTTCAACTCTTTATTTTCTTTCTGCAACTCTTCCAGCTGTTCATTCAACTCCTGAATTTTGGCTTGCAGCTCTGCAATTTCCTTATCGCTGCTGTTTTTGTTGTTTTTCAGTTTGGCAACCAAGGCAGAGATTTCATTTTTCTTCTTTATCAGGTCGGTGTTCAGTTCCTTATTGTTGTTGACCAGGGCGGCACTGTCACGGCGGAATTTTTCCAGCAAATAATCGGCTTCTTCCAGCGCAGCTGTTTTTTCTTTAAGGTTGTCTGTGGTGGTAACCAGTTTTTTCTCAACGGTTTCTTTTTCCTTACCTCCCTTTTGCCACATGTAGAATAATCCGGCATTGAGGGCGAGTAAAACGCCGATGATGGTGTACAACAGGGCTTTGCTGTTGCGGTTTTTCTGGTCGGCTTGATTCATGGGCGTGTTTTCCATTGGTTAGTTTTTAACTTTGTGTGCAAATGTAAATTTACAAAAAGTCTTTTAAATTCAAAATATTTGCAGGTGTCCAATTAGATGGAAATTATACAAGAGCCTTTACCCGGATTACTGCTGCTTAAACCCAAGGTTTTTGCGGATCATCGCGGTCATTTTTATGAAAGTTATCGTGCCGATTTCTTCGCCAAAATAGGCCTTGATGTCAGTTTCGTTCAAGATAATCAAAGCCTTTCCAACAAAGGCATTGTGAGGGGTTTGCATTTTCAGTCGCCACCAAGGGCACAGGATAAACTGGTACGTGTTGTGGCCGGTGCCGTTCTGGATGTTGCCGTAGATATCCGCAAAAATTCACCAACCTACGGAAAGGTTTTTGCGGTGGAATTAACAGCCGAAAATTTCCTTATGTTGTTCATTCCTAAAGGTTTTGCACATGGATTTGCAACCTTGGAGGACCAAACCATATTTCAGTACAAATGCAGCGATTACTATGCGCCGGATCATGAAGGTGGTTTGCTGTGGAACTGCCCAACCCTGCAGATAGACTGGAAAACAACCGAACCTGTTTTGTCCGATAAAGACAAAATACATCCCGATTTCACCCTGTTTCACTCACCTTTCTAAGGGTTTCTTGGATAGCCACAAATCGATCCAGGTGCCGTCATTGTGGGTTTCAAAAAAACCTTTCCCCTTTAGCAAATGCAGCGATGCCGAATTTTCTACATGCACCTGAGCCAATATTTTCTCCAGCCCCAATTGGTTAAACCCGAATCCTAAGCAAGCATCTATTGCCGAAGATGCAATGCCTTGGCCGCGCCAATTTGGATGCATGCGGTAGCTAATATCAATCAAACCTTGTAAATCACTCCTGCTTCGCAATCCGCAGAGCCCTGTCAGTGTCTGGGTTGCAATGTGCTCAATCGCCCAAAGCCCAAAACCATGTCTTCGGTAATGCGGATAATAACCAAGCCAGGATTTAATGTCTGCGGCGGTCTGCTGTCGGTTTAGGCGGGTAAATTCTTGTGTTAGAGGATCCTGGTTGATTTCGAGGATGGCATCCGCATCGGCTGGTTGCATTTCGCGAAAAACAAATCCATCTGGATGATAAATAACCGGTAGCTCCATCTGTATGCAATGTTACCCAATGCAATGTAAGTTTGCAACATGCAAAACCTTTCTTTGTCCGAAGCGCAGGCCCAGGTTGATCAGTGGATTAAAACAGTTGGCGTTCGGTATTTTTCCGAGTTAACCAATATGGCTATTTTAACAGAAGAGGTGGGTGAGCTGGCCCGCATTATGGCCCGTACCTATGGCGATCAGAGCAATAAGCCTTCAGATTTAAGTAAAAACCTGCCCGATGAAATGGCGGATATTTTGTGGGTTTTGATTTGTTTGGCAAACCAAACCGGTGTGGATTTAACCGAAGCTTTTTATCGAAATCTGGAAAAGAAAAACATCCGGGATGCAGACCGGCACATAAACAATCCAAAACTGCAGCCGTAGTGGTTATTAAACGATTGAAGGTGCTTGTTTAACGACAAGTTATCAAACTTTCCACCTTT
This sequence comes from Flavobacteriales bacterium, assembly GCA_947487055.1. Classification (GTDB taxonomy): domain Bacteria; phylum Bacteroidota; class Bacteroidia; order NS11-12g; family UBA955; genus RGEC01. The sequence goes on along the minus strand of CANKVN010000002.1, from coordinate 54,883 downwards.
CTATTCGTTACCTTTGTATATATTTTGGAACAGCCCGATCTTAGCTCACGAAAAGTAGACCACATTCAGCTCGCTTTTGAAGCGCAAACGCAACATGTAGATAATCGATTTGATTATGAACCCATGCTGCATGCGCATCCCCAGGAACAAGCAATTCCAGCCTTGCAAATGGCCGGTAAATTACTGAAAGCCCCTTTGTGGATTAGCAGCATGACAGGTGGTGCTCAAATGGCCGGAAATATCAACCGCAATTTAGCGCTCGCCTGCAAGGAATTTGGCCTTGGCATGGGCTTGGGAAGCTGCAGGCCACTGCTGGAGGGCAATGAATACTTTCACGACTTTGCCGTAAGAAAACACATTGGCGAACAACCGCTGTTTGCCAACCTTGGAATTGCCCAAATAGAGGAACTGATTTCGCTCGGGAAGGTGGAGCAAATCCGCGATATGGTGCACAAACTGGAAGCAGACGGACTTATCGTTCATGTAAATCCTTTGCAGGAATGGCTACAGCCTGAAGGCGATACCATTCTTCATCCTCCGATTGATACCATCAAAAGGTTGCTCGATGCGGTGGATTTTCCGCTTATGGTTAAAGAAGTTGGACAGGGTTTTGGTCCAAAAAGTTTGGCAGCCCTGGCAGCATTGCCACTCGAAGCCATTGAGTTTGGCGCCCGTGGTGGTACCAACTTTAGTTTGCTGGAAAACCTGCGCCGCGACGAATTTTTTCGCGAACAATACGAGCCCGTTGCCAGAATAGGGCACAGTCCCTATGAAATGCTGGAGCATGCCAAAGGATTGTGCACAGCGGCAGAAAACAAGGTTCATGCCAGGGCATTTATTGTTTCCGGAGGAATTCAGAATTTTCTGGATGGTTACTATTGTGTGCAATCCTTGCCGTGGAAAACCTTATACGCTCAGGCTTCCGCATTTTTAAAGCATGCCATGCGCAGCGAGGATGAACTCATGGAATTTACAGCCGCCCAAATCAAAGGGCTATCACTTGCCTACACTTTTCTTACCGTAAAAAAATGAAAAACGTTCAGCCCATAAAAGGTTTTAGCAAGCTTACCAAGCAGGCCAAATTGGCATGGCTGGTGAATCATTATAGCCAGAAACCCGAACAAACATTGGGTATGCTGGGTGGCTACTGGCACAAAGATGCCGAGGTTCAGCAACTACACGATGAATTCATCGAAAATACCATCAGCAATTATTATTTGCCTTTTGGTGTTGCACCAAATTTTTTAATCAATGGCAAGCTATATGCTTTGCCCATGGCAATAGAAGAGAGCAGTGTTGTCGCTGCAGCCGCCAAAGCAGCCAATTTCTGGATGGATCGGGGCGGATTTAGAACCCGGATTATCAGTACACAAAAGGTTGGCCATGTGCATTTTATCTGGTCCGGTAGCGAAGCAGAAAAGTTGAAAGAATTTTTTGCCGCCAGCAAAAATGCCTTTTTTGAGAAATCAGAAGACATCACCCGCAACATGGTGCTCCGCGGTGGCGGTGTTTCTGATATTATTTTGGTGGACAAAACAGATTTGGAACCCGGATATTTCCAGTTGCAGGCCACTTTCGAAACCTGTGACAGCATGGGGGCCAATTTTATCAATTCCTGCCTGGAAAGGTTTGCCAAAACCCTGCAGGAAGAGCTGGCAGAAACAACCATGCTCGCGGATGAAGAACGCCACGTTCAGATAGTCATGAGCATTTTGAGCAATTATACCCCGGAATGCTTGGTGCGTGCTGAGGTTTCTTGTGCAATCGAAGATATTAATGAGGGAAGTGGTATCAGCAACAGTGAGTTTGCCGATAAGTTTTGCAGGGCGATACGCATTGCAGAAATAGAGCCTTACAGGGCTGTTACCCACAACAAAGGCATCATGAATGGAATTGATGCGGTTGTGCTCGCCACCGGCAATGATTTTAGGGCTATTGAAGCCTGTGGTCATGCTTTTGCCGCAAGAACAGGTAGCTACCGTAGCCTTAGCCATGCAGAGGTTGTGAACAATCGCTTTGTGTTTTCCCTGGAAATTCCCCTTTCTCTCGGCACTGTAGGCGGTATCACCAATCTTCACCCCATGGTGAAGTTTGCCCACGAAATCCTGGGTAATCCCGGCGCCAGAGAATTGATGGAGATTGTGGCTGTAGCCGGTTTGGCACAAAATTTTAGTGCAGTTCGAAGCCTAATAACCAGCGGTATTCAAAAAGGACATATGAAAATGCACTTGTTGAATATCCTCAATCAGCTGGAGGCTACGGATTCAGAAAAAGAGCAAGTGGTTGAGTACTTCAAAGACCATGTTGTTAGCTATTCCGAAGCGGTAAGGGTGTTTTGTCAGGTGCGCGGAATTCAACAAGATCAATCCATAAATCAAGCATAATTGAGGTCTTATTTTTCACATGGTAAAGTCCTGCTGGCCGGCGAATACGCTGTTTTGGCAGGTGTGGAAGCACTTGCATTTCCTACCAGGATAGGGCAGTGGCAACATGTTTGGGAAATGCCCGCAAAAGGGGTTTCCAAAATGGTTTGGCAAAGCAAAGATGCCGATGGCAGCGTTTGGTTCGAATGCAGAATCGATACCGATATCATGCATGCCACAGAAACCACCGATGAAGGCACGTCTGATACCTTAATCAAATTGCTGCGCGAGATTCAATTAGTTAATCCTGCGCTGTTTGAACATAGAAATATTCGTATTGAGACCCAGTGTGAGTTTGACAGGACTTTCGGGCTGGGAAGCAGCAGCACCCTTGTTTGTAACCTCGCCAAATGGAGCGGTATGGATGCATTTAAACTGCAAAAGTCCGTTTTTGGGGGCAGTGGTTACGATATAGCGGTTGGCATGCTCGGCAAACCGGTAGTTTACTGGCTGGAAGAAGATCGCCCCTGTTGGTCAAACTGGCAATTTTCAGGTCAATTGTCACAAGACTGGTTTCTGGTCTTTCCCGGTGAAAAGCAAAACAGCAGGGAATCGCTTAACGCAGTGCATGAAAAACTGGATCTGATGAGCCGGGATGTTGCCTTGCTGCAACAAATGAATGCCTGTATTGGTGCAATTAAGCAGCCCCGCAGTTTGCCTATGCTCGAAGCCATGCTGGAAATGTGGCAGGCTTTGCTGGGTCAGCGTTTGGAGTTGCCAAGGGCATACGATAATTTGGGTATAGCAGCTGTAAAGGGAGGATTGTGCAAATACCTGGGTGCCTGGGGCGGAGATGTTTTGCTGGTTAACCAAACTACCCTGGATGCATATCCTGAATTGGTTGAATCGATGACCATTCAACCTTGGAACGAATTTATCATCAATCAATAATGGCAGCAGAGAATTTTTCTTCAACCTACAGATGCCCTTCCAATATTGCATTGGTGAAATACTGGGGTAAAAAAGCCGGTGGTATTCAATGGCCTGCAAATCCCAGCATCAGCATTACCCTCAATGATCTTTTTGCAGAAACAACGGTTTCACTATCAGGCAAAAACACCAGTGGAAAGCCTCAATTCACCTTTTTGTTTGATCATCAGCCCAAGCCTTCTTTTGAACCCAAGTTAACCCAGTTTTTTGATAGAATCTGGGAGCAGCTCCCTGTTGTCAGGGAATACGCATTGGCCATAAAAACGCAAAACAACTTTCCGCATGGAACAGGTATTGCAAGCAGTGCTGCAGGTTTTGGCGCATTGGCCTGTTGTTTGGTGGATTTGCAAAGTACCTTATTGGGTAAAGATTTTGATGTGCAACTGGCCAGCAGTATTGCCAGGCTGGGAAGCGGTAGTGCCTGCAGAAGTTTATTTGCAGAACCGGCCATCTGGGGCATTCATCCACAGATAGAAGGCAGCAATGATGATTTTGCTATTCCATTGCAATCCCCTGTCAGCCGCAACCTTTCAGGGCTAATGGATGCGGTATTGATTATTGATGCCGGTGAGAAATCGGTTAGCAGTACCCAGGGCCATGATTTGCTTAATAACAACCCATATTCAGCCGCCAGGTATTCGGTAGCAACACAACATCTTGCGCAAATTTGCGAAGCTTTTCATCAAGGTGATGTAAATCAGTTCATCCATATTGTGGAGCATGAAGCCCTTCAATTGCACGCCATGATGATGCTGAGCAATCCATATTTTATTTTGATGAGGCCCGGAACGCTGGCTGTTATTGAACAGGTATGGCAATTCAGGAAAGAAACCGGTATCCCATTAATGTTTACACTGGACGCCGGAGCCAATGTCCATTTGCTGTTCCCGGCAGCGCATAAAACAGCTGTTACAAACTTTATTGAAAAACAGTTGTTACTATATTGCCAAAATGAGCAGTACTTTTGTACTGAAACAGGAAAAGCACCGACCAAATTAGTTTAATAAAAATGCTCAAAGACACCCTCTACTATTCTAAAATACTTTTGTTTGGAGAATACGGTATCATTGAAGATGCCATGGGCTTGAGCATCCCTTATCATTTTTACAAAGGCAAATTACTGTTTACCGGAAACGGTTCCAAAGCGGATATTGCTGAGAGCAACGGGCAATTACGAGAATACTTTGAATATTTAAAATCCAACCAGCAGAGCGGTTCTTTGCCTTGTGCCCTGGATTTAAAGCGCCTGGAAGCGGATATTGACAAAGGACTTTATTTCGATAGCAGCATTCCCCAAGGGTTTGGTGTTGGCAGCAGTGGTGCATTGGTAGCCGCTATTTACGACGCCTATGCCCAAAATAAAATCGATGAGCAGGATATTACGGATAACGATTCTCTGCTGAACCTGAAACAGGCCTTAGCCGCCATGGAAAGCTATTTTCACGGCAAAAGTTCTGGCCTAGATCCTTTGATTTGTTATTTAAACCTCCCTATCCTCATCAAAGGCAAAACAGAGTTGGGTGCGGTTGCCATACCTACCGAAAACATGGAAGGGAAAGGCGCTATTTTCCTCATGGACAGCGGCTCTCCGGGCAAAACCCAGGGTATGGTTTCCTTGTTTCTCCAAAAATTGAAAGACGATGGTTTCAGGAACCTGGTGAAAACCAAACTGAAACAATACAACGATGAGTGCATAAAGGCATTTCTGAAAGGGGATACCCGCCCATTGTTTGATAACCTTAAAGAACTGTCCAAGTTGTTTTTGGAGAATTTCAAACCCATGATTCCTGAGCATTTTGAAGCACTTTGGAGAACCGGTATTGAAACCAATGCCTATTACCTGAAATTGTGTGGCAGTGGTGGTGGAGGTTTTGTGCTGGGTTTTACAGAAGATTTGGCAACAGCGCAGGATTTGCTAAAAGAGCATAACTTGCGGGTCATTCACAAATTCTAATCATGAGTACCGGCCAAAGCCGGAAACGGTTAACCAAATTGATGCTTCTTTTGGGGGCAGTTAGGTGGTACAATGTGGCTTTGCTGGCATTGGCCCAATATATTATTGCCTTTTTTGTATTTGGTGAACACCGCACCATGATTCAGTTACTGCTGGACCGAAAACTGCACCTTATCGTGCTGAGTTCTTCGTTTGCGGTTGCCGGCGCATTCATCATCAATGTGTTTTATGATGCCGATAAAGATTTGGTAAATCGGTCAAAATTCGCTATATTGTATAGGCTTATGGGGCAGGAATTCCTGCTTAATACGTATGCCATTTTTACCATCCTGTGCATATTGCTTGCATTGATAGCGTCGTTCAAGGTGTTTATCTTTATGGCAGGTTTGGTGTTTTTGTTTTGGCTATACAGCCATAAACTCCAAAAAATCGCCCTTATTCGTGAAGTTTCGGCAAGTTTGCTGGCTATTTCTCCTTTGCTGGCAGTTTGGTTGCATTTTGCACAAATGCACTATGGATTTTTACTTTATTTGGGAAGTTTACTGGTGTTGGCTTTCAACAGGGAAGTTGTTAAAGACCTTCAGGGCAATACAGGAAACATTATTTTCGGATACAAAACAGTAGTGGTTTCTGCCGGCTCAGAATTTTCCAAAAAATGGTTGTTTACAGTCAACTTATTGGTGGTTTTGCTGTGGTTGTTTGGTAACCTTAATTTCAATACCAATATTGGCTTTTACAGCATCATCAGCCTCTTTGCACTTTGCATGTCACTGTTTGTGAGCCTTTTTGTGCGTTTTAGCAGTAACAGCAATATCTATCCCATGGCAGATGCATTGTTAAAAGCGGCCATTGTTATACATGTATTGTCTCCGGTGGTAGTTCTTTGGATGTAAAGGGCAAAATCAAGCCCAAGCAGTTTATCTTCGCATCGTGTCTGAACGCATAACCCTGTTTGCCGAGGTACTTTTACCGCTGCCTGTTCCAAAGGCTTACACCTACAGGGTTCCGCATGAATGGAATGAATTGCTGCAGGTTGGCCAAAGGGTGGTGGTGCAATTCGGGGCACGAAAGGTTTACTCAGGTATCATCCTGAATTTTACCGAAACGCCACCGGAAAATTATTCTGCCAGTTATTTGCTGGAAATGATGGAAGAAGAGCCGGTGGTTAATCCGGTTCAGCTAAAATTTTGGCAATGGATTGCTGCATATTATATGTGTCATCCGGGTGAGGTAATGGCCGCAGCACTGCCTGCAGGTTTCCGCATGCAAAGCGAAAGCCTGGTGATGTTGCATCCGGAGGTTGAGTCGTCCATGCTTGTTGATTTAGATGAAAAAGAATCACAGATTGTTGAAGCGCTTCAACAAAAAGCAGAATTGAAAACCGGTGAAATTGCCGCTTTGCTCGGTCAAAAAAGCATCATGCGGTATGTGCGAAGCCTTTACCTAAAAGGCATTGCGGTGATGAAGGAGGAAATTAGCGAAACGTATAAACCCAAATGGGTTGATTATATCCTGTTGACCGCCGACTGGCAGGATCCGAAGTTTGCAGGAGATACCCTGAACCAACTTGAAAAGCGGGCTCCTAAGCAAGCCGATGCGATTATGGCTGTGCTGGGCATGGGCAAAGGTTCGTTTCCTAAAAAAACGCTTACACAGCAATATGGCATTGATGCTTCACACCTAAAGGCACTTGTGCAGAAGGGTTTACTTGTACAAGAACGGCGACAGGCAGATCGCTTGGGTAGTTTTGCTGCAGAGCCCAGGGAACTGGAATTGTCTGCGGAACAGGAAATCGCCTCCGGACTTATTGATGAAGCCTTTGAAGCGGGTAAAAATGCTTTGTTGTTTGGTGTTACCGGTAGCGGTAAAACATACGTATACATTCAACAGATAAAAAAAGTACTGGAACAGGGTAAACAGGCCCTGATGCTGTTTCCGGAAGTAGCGCTAACCGAGCAAATGGTATCGCGGCTGGCGCATTATTTTGGCGATGAAATGGGGGTTTGGCACAATTACTACAGTGGCCACGAACGCACCGAATTGTATGAAAAAGTTCGGAATGGCCAGATAAAACTACTGGTAGGTGCCCGCTCGGCTGTTTTTGCGCCATTTTCTAAACTAGGCCTCGTGGTTATTGACGAAGAGCACGAAAACAGTTTTAAGCAATTCGAGAAAAGACCCCATTACCACGGCCGGGATGCAACCATTCAGCTGGCCAATATGCACAATGGAAAGGTGCTTGCAGGAACGGCTACCCCTTCTTATGAGTTGTGGCAATTGTGTGTTGAAAATAAATGGGTGAGGGTCAATCTCAGCAAGCGCTTTATTGAAGCACCAATGCCGCAAATATTGCTGGTACACACCGGAGAAGCCCGTAAGCAAAAACTGCTTAAAGGTCCGTTTACAACACAGATGCTCGAAGCGATGCAGGATACCTTGAAAGCCGGCAGCCAGGTAATTGTATACCAAAACAGAAAAGGATTTGTTCCCTACATCAATTGCGATATGTGTGGTCATACCACCCATTGTGTGAATTGTGATATTGCCCTCACTTACTACAAAAGTTTGGGAAAACAGCGCTGTACCTACTGTGGCCATGCCCAGGATCCCATGGTTCTTTGTGCGGCTTGCGGAAGCACAGCCGTGTCCATGAAAGGGTTTGGAACAGAACGCATTGCCGAGGAATTGTCGTTGGTTTTTCCTACGGCCAATATTGCCCGTTTGGATCAGGAAAGTGTGCGCAAACGCAGCGATTTTCAGCGGATTTTGAATGGATTTGCCAACAAGGAAATTGATATCCTTGTGGGTACCCAATTGCTAAGCAAGGGACTCGATTTTCAGCATGTAGGCTTGGTGGCCGTCCCTGATGCCGATATGCTGTTGAATATTCCGGATTTTCGCACCCATGAACGGGCTTTTCAGCAGCTGTTTCAGGTTGCAGGAAGGTCGGGGCGCGGCAGCAAACAAGGGCAGGTGATGATTCAAACATCGCAAACAGGGCACCCGGTGATTCAGGCTGTGTTTACAGACGATTACATGGGTTTGGCTGCAGACGAAATCCAATTGCGAAAAGAATATCATTATCCACCGTTTAACAGATTGATAAAGGTGATGGTGAAGCACAAAGATGCCCGTATAGCGGAAGAAGCTTCTAAATCTTTTGCAGTGATGGTTTCATCGGTTTTACAAGACCGCCTTATCGGGCCACAGGCTCCCGCCATTTCCCGGGTGCGCAATTATTATTTGCAGCAAATGCTCATCAAGCTGGATAAAAAACGCGATGATCTGGACAAGGTAAAAGCCCTGCTTTGGAACGCTTCAATGAAGTTGACCGTGAATCCAATGTTTAAAGGTGTGCTCTTCGATTTTGATGTCGACCCTGCCTGATAGATTGAAATTGGTGTAAATGGAGTTTTTGTTGTTATTTTGAAGTCGAATGGAAACCTTGGAATTGACCGAAACACAAACCACACAGGATTTTTTACCACTTAACGGTACAGACCACATCGAGTTTTATGTAGGCAATGCAAAACAAAGTGCATATTACTACCAGCATGCCTGGGGCTATAAGCTCGTGGCATATGCAGGCCCGGAAACTGGCGTTCGCGACCGCGCCAGCTATGTGCTGCAGCAAAATAAGGTTAGGCTGGTGCTAACCACATCTATTCTGCCCGATAGCGAAATTACCCGGCACCAGGCCAAGCATGGCGATGGCGTTAAATTTTTAAGTATTTTGGTGGATGATGCCACAAAAAGTTTCGAAGAAACCGTAAAAAGGGGTGCTAAACCTTATATGGAGCCAACCCGTTTCGAAGATGAAAATGGTTGGGTTATTATCAGTGCCATCCATACTTATGGCGATACCGTGCACAAATTTGTGCAACGCAACAACTATAGTGGAGCGTTTTTGCCTGGCTTTAAAGCGGTTGATAATGCCATGGAGGTTAAGTCAGTAGGCCTGAAATACGTTGACCACTGTGTTGGAAATGTAGAATTGGGCGCCATGAACCAGTGGGTTAAGTATTACGAAGATGTGATGGGTTTTAAACTGCTTATCACCTTCGATGATGAAGATATCAGCACAGAATACAGTGCATTGATGAGCAAGGTTGTGAGCAATGGCAATGGTTACATTAAGTTTCCAATCAATGAGCCAGCGGAAGGAAGAAAAAAATCCCAGATAGAAGAGTACCTCGATTTCTACCACGGTGCAGGTGTTCAGCACATTGCCATAGAAACCGACAATATCATTGAGACCGTTGGCGAATTGCGCCGCAGGGGAATAGAATTTTTATACGTACCGGAAACGTATTACGAAGATATTCCGCAGCGTGTTGGCCATATCGAGGAAAATCTGGATGAACTGAAAAAACTGAACATCCTCATCGATAGGGATGCCGATGGTTATCTCCTGCAGATCTTTACCAAGCCGGTAGAGGACAGGCCAACCCTGTTCTATGAAATCATTCAGCGCAGGGGAGCAAAAAGTTTCGGCAAAGGCAATTTTAAGGCTTTGTTTGAAAGCATTGAGCGCGAACAAGGCATTCGCGGGAATTTGTAATCTGCTTTAGGCAAAATGTACCGTCACATCCTGATGAATGTCGGGATGCAGGCTTCTGGCCACAGGACAGCTTTTAACAATGCGCAACAGGCCTTCTTTGGCGTGCTCATCATCACTTTCTTTTAGGTAGATGGTCAATGCTATTTCAATTCTTGAAATTCGCCTGGGGTCGTTGGCCATGTGTTTGGTTGTGAGCGCCTTAGTTCCTTCTATATGATAGCCATGGTTTTGGGCATAGATGCCCATGGTGGTAATGATACAGTTTGCCAGGCTTAGTGCACACAAATCGGTGGGAGAAAAGGCTTCGCCTTTGCCCTGATTGTCGGTTGGTGCATCTGTTATAATGGAGTTTCCACTTTGTAGATGTGTGTTTTGGGTTCTTAACTCCCCGGTGTAAATGGTTTCAAATCCTGCCATATGGCAAAATAAGCGAAAATATGTGTGATGGTGAAATTACCGGAGCAAGGTAATGTTGGTGTTCTCGATACGGCGCAGCTTGTCGGTCCCCATTAATTCAATTCTGCAGGCATAAACCCCTTCAGGGACGGGCTTTCCCATGTATTTGCCATCCCATCCTGTTTTCATGTCGGTTGTTTTAAAAACAACTTGCCCCCAGCGGTTGAGAATGAGCATGGAGAATTTGGTAAACCCTTCCATGTACGGCAAGAAAACATCGTTTGGGGCTGCATCGTTTGGAGTGAAAGCATTGGGAATATAAAATACTGGCGGACAGCTGTCTATAAGCGAAATAGCATCTGTTTTTTTACAGCCTTCGGCGCTGGTAACCGTAACACTGAAGTCGCCTGCAATATTGGCCAGAATGGTCTGTGTGGTTTCACCGCCGGGCTGCCAAAGGTAGGTGAACCCCGCTCCTGTGCCGGCATCCAGCAGTACATTGGCATTGCGGCATACAAACCGGTCTTTGCCCAAATCCACAGCGGGCTGGGTGCCTCGTTTTATAACAATGGTTTTGCTAATGCTGCCGCACTGTGAATATACTTTTACGGAATAGGTTCCCGGCTGGGTGGATTTATACAAGCGGCTATTGGTGTCGGTGGCTGTCAGGTTAACATCCGGGCTTGTCCAGTGGTATTTTGCCCCACGGAAATTGTTGCCCGCATTCAAACTCAGGCTGATGGCGCTGCCGCAAAATGCTGTATCACGCAGGGGGATGGGTTCAAATGTGCTTTCGATGACCAATACCCAAATGGTTTGGGTATTCTTGCTGGAATCGGAAAACGTGCTTTCGCAGGAGGTTAAAAATAAACCGGTATCCGGATAAGAAACAGATGGTTCCCTGAGGGAGGATTTGCTTGGGGTTCCGCCCTGAAAGGACCATTTCCAGCTAACTGAGGGTAGGCTACTGCCGGTATTGAACTCACGGTAGTTTACTCCCGATCCTTTGCAAATAATAAGGGATGGGGTTTGTGCAACAGCGGCAAGTCCGTATGTGCTTAGAAACAACAATAAAGCCTTTATCCTCATGGCATTTTTACAAAGGTACTGTGATTTTTTAAATTATTCCTGTTGCAGTGGCCTTTGCTTAATGATGCCTCCTTTGGTTTCTTTAACGCTGTGCATAACAACAAATGCGTTGGGTTCTATTTTGTCCAGTTCACGTTTTAATTTGTTGATTTCAAGGCGCGTGATAACCGTATAAAGTATGTCTATTTCATTGGTTTCTCCCCGTTTCCCATATCCTTTTTTGCCATTGTATATGGTTACGCCCCTGCCCATTTTATTGCTGATCATTGTTTGAATTTGCTCGCCTTTGGATGAAACAATCGTTACCCCTACATATTCTTCGATTCCTTCAATAATAAAATCCAGGGTTTTGGAGGCCGCCAGGTAGGTAATCATGGAATACATAGCCCTTTCTGTGCCCAGGAAATAAGCGGCCGAAGCAAAAATGACCATATTGATGAAAAGGATTACATCCCGAATGGTTAAGCTTGTTTTTTTACTCAAATAAATGGCCAGAATTTCAATGCCGTCAATCACACATCCACCCCTTACCGCTAGGCCTATTCCTGCTCCCAGAAAGAATCCTCCAAATGCTGCTACCAGCAGTTTGTCGTGGGTAACTACGGGAAACTCCACCCAGGCCAGTATTACAGAAAGACCCAAAACCGCAATTGTCGTTTTCAGCGCAAAAGTTTTTCCCAGTGTTTTAAGCCCCATGATAACGAATGGAATGTTGATTGCAATGATGAGTATGTGAAATGGAGCGCCGCTGATGGCAGAACTGAGCAGGGATAAGCCTGTAGCGCCTCCATCAATAAATTCGTTGGGCAATAAAAAGGCCTTGGATCCAAATGCTGCAGAAAATATGCCGACTATTATCTGCGCGATATCCAATAGTTGATTAAACAAGTCGCCTTTTAAAGTTATTGCTTTCATGGGCCTGTTATTCAAATTTCGGTTATTTTTTCTTCTCCGCGGGATGATTGTAGCTGTTCGAAATAGCCCTTTTTACCGAGTTTTCTCCATACCGATTGCGTATTTTGTCCATAGCCTGATAGAGATTAATCATTTCTTCGGTATGGTCAAACAGGTTTATTTGCAAGGTACCGGTGACCAGTTCGCTAAAGCGCACCCCAATGAGGCGAACCAGCAGCCGTCTGTTATACAGCTTCTTGAACAAAGCTCGGGTTTGCGCTATGAGTGTGTGGTCTGCGCTGGTGTAGGGAATGCGCAATTGCTGGGTAAAGGTGTTGAAGTCGCTGTAGCGTATTTTTACGGCTACGCAACCGGTAACTTTTTGTTGTTTGCGAAGCTGGTAGGCAAGGTTCTCTGTCATGCCTATAATCAGGTTTTCCAGCATGATGATGTCGATGGTGTCCTGTTCGAAGGTTTGTTCCGTGCTGATGCTTTTTCTCTCCCGGTAAGGCTCCACCGGATTGTTGTCTATACCCTGGCTTTTTTTCCATATGTCAGTTCCCGCTTTTCCCAGCGTTTTCTCCATCAGTTCCATGGGCATTGCCTGCACCGTTTCAATCCGCTGAATGCCCAGCCCGCGCAAGGTTTTGTAGGTTTCCTGACCCACGCCCGGTATTTTGCGTACGCTCAATGGGGCCAGGAAAGGTTTCTCATTGCCGTGCATGATTTGTTTGGCACCCGCCGGCTTTGCTTCGTTGGTGGCTATTTTGCTCACCGTTTTATTGGCGCTTAATCCATAGGAAATGGGAAGGCCAGTTTCGCGTTTTATTTTCCGGGTGAGATCCTGGGTTATCTGCCAGCAGCCCAAAAAACGATCCATGCCGCTCAGGTCCAGGTAAAATTCATCAATGCTGCTTTTCTCGTAAACCGGAACACTTTCGGCCACAATATCCGTTACCATGCGCGAATAGTGGCTGTATAATTCGTGGTCACCCCGAATAACCATGGCTTCCGGACAAAGTTGCTTTGCCATTTTTATGGGCATTGCGCTGCGAACCCCGAACGCCCTCGCCTCGTAACTGCAGCTTGCCACCACCCCGCGGTCCCCGGTGCCTCCGATAATGAGCGGAATGCTGTCCAGCGCACTGTTGCGCAAGCGCTCTACGCTAACAAAAAAACTGTCTAAGTCCATGTGGGCAATGTGCTTCATAATGATAAATAAATTGACAAAAAATAGACCCAAAATTTATCAATAAATAACGGCATTGCAAAACAATATTGGTTTTTACTTGTTAACCATCGCAACAAGGATTGCTTACGACAGAATTTCCTTCCCGAATGGGTGATCCTCGACACTTTTTATGTAACTTTGAATTAAAGGCTAATGGGTATTTGGTTGCGCATATTGTCTGCTGCGTTTTTGCTGTTGTTGTTAAACATGGCAAATGCTACCCATATTGTGGGTGGTGAAATGACCTATAAATACCTGGGCTCAAACCAATACCGTATAAGGCTGGATCTCTACATTGATTGTTTGAATGGAAATCCGCAGGCTATTTCCAGCGACGCTACGGCCTGGATAGGTGTTTGGGATGGAAATACAAAGCGTATCATCAGTGGCTACCCGGTAGAGGTGTCCCGAAGCGGGCCGTCAAGGATTCAAAAAACAAATTACAATTGCATCGCCATCGCTCCAAATGCCTGCGTAGATCATTACTGGTATGAAACCACCATGACCTTGGCACCAAGAACTGGCGGATACATTGTTTCGTTTCAGCGCTGTTGCCGCAACAACTCCATTTCCAACCTCAACCGCCCTGACATTACCGGAGCCAATTACTGGACAGCCATTCCGGATTCAAGAACCAATCCGGATAAGAAGGAAAATAACAGCGCTGTGTTCAAAGAGCTGCCTCCCAATTTTCTGTGCACCAATACACCGCTTAATTTTGACCACAGCGCCACCGACGCAGACGGAGATAGCCTCGTCTATGAATTGTTCTGGCCATTTACCGGCGGGACCACTTCGCAACCAAGGCCCGATAATAGATTTAATGGCACACTGGAAAATCCACCTTTTTCGCAAATTACCTGGAGTGGTGGATATTCAGAAACCAATCCCATCAATGGGAATCCGGCTTTGGCCATCGATTCCAAAACAGGCAAATTAACCCTAATACCAACCCTCACAGGGCAATTTGTGGTTGGAATTATTGTGAAGGAATACCGAAAAGGGGTACTGATTTCACAAACAAGACGGGATTATCAATTCAATGTTCAGGCCTGTGTGATAGATGTGGTGGCTTCCTATTTTGCTCCCACCGTTGTCTGTGGCTATACCTACCAATTCAGGAACCAGAGTACAGGCGGGCAGCGATATCACTGGGATTTTGGCGTGGCAGGGACCAATACCGATACTTCCAACCAATTTCAGCCATCCTTTACATTTCCGGCAGCCGGCAAGTATAAGGTTAAGCTTATTGCCTGGAAAAAAACCTGTTCAGACACTTTCCTTGCAGAGCTGGAGGTATTGAAGCCTGAAATTCCAAAACTTCAGAAGGATACCACAATTTGCGAAAAAACTTCCCTGGTTGTTGGGACCAGTACCACAGGCGATGCTTATTTGTGGAATACAGGACAAACAACCAAATCCATCACGCTTACCCAGCCTGGTCTGTACTGGATAGAGTTAACAAAAAGTACCTGCAAATGGCGCGATAGTATTGTTTTGTCCGTAGACAGAACCAAGGTGCAGATTTCCGGTGATACCTTGTATTGCAGCGACGAACAATTTTCGCGCGATTTAAAAGCCACACCGGGTTTGAAACAATACCGCTGGAACACGGGCGCAACCACATCGAATATCACAGTTACCCAATCGGGGATTTATGTGGTTACCGGAACCACTGTGAATGGCTGTGTCTCCATAGATACGGCATACATTAATCGGTATTCGCCGGTGGTTATTTCCCTGCGAGATACCATTGTATGTCCGGGTGTACCTGTCCGTTTTGATAACCAAAATCCCACCGCGACAGCCACGCGCTGGAGCAATGGGGAAACGGGCGCTTCTACCATCATAACTGTCCCCGGAATTTATATTGTCCGTGTAACCCGCGGATTGTGCAGCACCTGGGATACATTCAACCTCGCCAATTTTCCATCAACATTGGATTTGGGCCCTGATATGCGTTTCTGTGAGCGGATTGATACGTTAATTACTGCCCCAAGAAACGATTTTCAGTCTGTAACCTGGAACAATGAAATAGTAGGGAATTCCTACCGGTTAAAGGAACCAGGTAAACTTATCATATCAGTCATCAACCGATATGGATGTCCGGAATCTGATTCGATACAGGTACGGTTATTTCCCAATCCCAGAATCAATCTGGGTAACGATACTGTTGTGTGTTTGTCTGTGCATCCTGTTCTCAATGCCTTGCCCGGCATGGAGAAATACCAGTGGCAGGATGGAACTAACGGTCTTTCCTATAAGGCAATTGATCCGGGCACTTTTTGGGTGAAGGTGAAAGACAAGAATGGCTGTTACGGCAGCGATACCGTTACCATTAACAAGCGCGGTGATTTATATCCTTCCATGTTGTTTATGCCCAACGCATTTACCCCTGATGGTAATGGCATTAATGATTTGTATCCGCTGAATAAGTTTCCGAAAATGGGTTCACTCTACAACGTGAAACTCTACAACCGTTGGGGAGAGAAACTTGTTGAACTCACGACGCCGGATGTTAACTGGGATGGCAATTTTAATGGTGTTGCAGCGCCTGAAGGGGCTTATGTATACTTGGCTACTTGGATAGGTTGCGACAACGTTCGCAGAACCATACGCGGCAGTTTTCACTTGCTAAGGTAGCCTTCTTTTAGTTTTTCCAGCACCTGTTTATCAATAGGGAAACTAAGATCCTCCAGCTGAAGGTCTTCCAGGTTTTCCCATCGGAATTCAACTATGTATTCTTTGTTCCAGCGCTTCTCAATGGCGCGGTGTGCCATCAATTCAGGATTTAGTTCCATGAAGTAGTAAAATGATATAATTTGTTGCGCAGGATTAAATGCGCTGGGCTGGTAAAAATCATTTACATAAAACAAAGTTCCCACCGAAACATCGGTTTGCAGTTCTTCCCGCATTTCCCTGATAAGGCAATCTGCAAGTCCTTCTCCGGGCTCAAGACCGCCTCCGGGAAATTTGGTAAATGCATGATTGCCGCCAAGTTCTGAAGAAATCAAAACTTGGCGGTTTTTTAAGGCTATGCCGTAAACACGGATGTTAAACGCACCACTAATCACGGCGCGAATTTACCCATGTTGTCATTAATATCGAGCGTACTCACTCACCATGTGGTTTTCCTCTGGCATCATGCGGTGGTTTGCCACGCGCCTTATTCCGTTTTTCAGCAGTGGCGAATTGAAGTTAATGATAAGGCCCAACCTGTAATTGCCCAATTTCATGTTTCGCAACATTTTATTGACATCTTTGTCGGTAATCTGATCACAGGTTTCGATTTCCACTGCCAGTTTCTCGTCCAGCACCAAATCAATGGTGTATCCGTTTTCCAAATGTAAGTCTTTGTAATTAACGGACAAGGGTTTCATGTGGGTGGTATCTATACCATTTCGCTTCAATTCGTACAACAGGCATTCTTTGTAGGCGTCTTCGTGGAGGCCTGGTCCTAATGCCTTGTGGATTTCAATCGCAAGTCCGATAACGGTATGCGCAAGGTGGTTTTCTGGAATGTCTATCATGGCTATTGGGGTTTGATTATGATACGAAGCTATTGGCCTCTTAGTGTAAAAAAAATGACAAACATCATCCGTATCCATTTTTACCATCATATAGAAATAAATCATAGCATGCTTTTGCCGGCCGATGTACCTTTGTGTTAATATGGCAAGGAAAACGCTGATCAGGAACGCACAGATTATCAATGAGGGAGAAACGTATTTTGCGGACATCCAGCTGGAAGACGCATTTATCGCCAGAATTGAACGAAACGGGATATCCGGCAGCGGTGGAGATGAGGTTGATGCAGCGGGCTGTATTATCATTCCGGGTGTTATTGACGATCAGGTTCATTTCAGGGAGCCAGGCCTCACACACAAGGCGGAAATAGCGACAGAAAGCCGGGCTGCACTGGCCGGTGGAGTTACTTCATACATGGAGATGCCCAATGTGAATCCATTGACCACCACCATTGAACGTTTAGAAGAAAAAATGGCCATTGGTGCAGCACGAAGTGCCGTGAATTACTCATTTTTCATGGGCACCACAAACCAGAATCTTGACGAATTGAAACGGGTGGATCCCCAAAATACCTGCGGCGTGAAAATATTCATGGGCAGCAGCACGGGGGATATGCTGGTGGATGATGAGCAGGTTTTGGACCGCATTTTTAGCGAAATACCGGTATTGATAGCTACCCATTGCGAAAATGAGGCCCGCGTAAAGTCCAGAACAGCATTGTGGTTAGATAAATACGGAGATCAGGTTCCACCTGCAGAGCATGCCGCCATTCGCGATGAAGAAGCCTGCTATCTAAGTTCCTCATTTGCGCGTGATTTAGCCCTGAAACACAACACCCGCCTGCACATATTGCACATAACCACAGAAAAGGAATTAACCCTTTTCCGCAACGATATTCCACTTTCGGAAAAACGCATTACCGCCGAAGTATGTGTTCACCACCTTCATTTTACAGCAGATGATTACGCAACGCTGGGAAACCTGATAAAGTGCAATCCGGCCATTAAAGAATCCAGGCACCGCGACGCTTTGTGGCAGGCCCTTTTAGACGACAGGCTGGATATAATTGCTACAGACCACGCCCCACATACCTGGGAAGAAAAACAGCAAGCGTATCCCAAAAGCCCCTCTGGGTTGCCGTTGGTGCAGCACAGTCTGCAGTTGATGTTGCAATACGCGGCATCTGGCAAAATCAGTTATGAAAAGGTTATCGATAAAATGTGCCATAAGCCAGCAGAATGCTTTCAGCTGAAGCAGCGTGGATATATCCGAGAAGGCTATTTTGCGGATTTGGTGATGGTTAATCCAAACAAAAGCTATCAGGTTACGAAAGACAATATTTTTTACAAATGCGGATGGAGCCCATTGCTTGGAAATACCTTTAACCACAGCATTGAAAAAGTATGGGTGAATGGTGTTTTGGGCTGGGATGGACAATTAACAGAAACCTACAGCCCAATGCGCCTGCAATTTGATCGTTAATCAGGACATCTTCATTCTCTTGAGGTAAAAGGGAAGGAGCACCTGGTGGAAATCCTGTTCCACATTGATGGGGTAAAAATCAATGTTGTATTGCAGGCATCGTTGCTTGATGGATTTTTCCAATAACAAGGATTGCTGAGCATAAGCTTCTTTAACTTCAGCAGGGTTCAATATTATTTTATCTCCGCTTTCTGCGTCCACAAAGCGCATGGGGCGGTTTTCATACATCAGTTTACTTTCCTTGGACTCGTGCTGAACATGGAAGAGGATGACCTCGTTTTTGGCATATTTCAAATGCTGCAAGGCCTGCCATAGTGGCTCCTGGTTATCGGTGTTTTCAAACATATCACTGAAAACCACAATCAGGCTTCTTTTGTGGCTGGTTGCAGCAATCTGCTCCAGGGCTTTCGCAATATGAGTGTCTCCGGTTTCGGCCGGCATTTGGGGGTTCTCCCACAATGGCTGAAGTTTGCTCAGGGTTTCAATCAAGTGCGAACGGCTGCTGCGCAAAGGGCTTAAATACCTGATTTCACTGTCAAATAAGCCAATGCCAAAGGCATCCCGCTGCCCTTGTAGCAACTGACATATCGATGCGGCAGCGAGCACCGAAAAGCGGATTTTTGCAGCATTTTCCTGAGGGAAAAACATACTGCCCGAAATGTCGAGCAGCAGACGGCAGCGCAAATTGGTTTCTTCTTCGAATCGTTTGGTATAAATCCTGTCGGTGCGTGCAAAGAGTTTCCAGTCAATGTTTTTTGTACTTTCCCCTGGATTGTAAGGGCGGTGTTCGGCAAATTCAACCGAAAATCCATGAAATGGGCTGCGGTGTATTCCGGTAATAAATCCTTCCACCACTTGCCGGGCAAGCAGTTCGAGATTGGTGTAGGATTGTACCTCTTCCAGCAACATGTATCAAATATACAAAAGAAAAAGACCGGCAAACCGGCCTTTTTCAACTATCTAAAAATTAAAATTAGATTGCAGCGTCAATTTTCTGTGTGATGGATGGTTTGGGAACAGCACCAACCACACGGTCTACGATTTGTCCGCCTTTGAATACCAAAAGGGTAGGAATACTGCGAATGCCATATTCTGTAGCGATTTCGCCGTTTTCATCCACGTTTAGTTTGCCTACCACGGCTTTGCCATCATATTCTTTTGCAATTTCTTCAACGATAGGACCAATCATGCGGCAAGGACCACACCATTCTGCCCAGAAGTCAACCAATACAGGTTTGTCGGATTGCAGCACCTTTTCATTCCAGTTGCCGCTTGTGAAAGTTTCAGCCATAAATTTATTATTAGTATTGTTATATTTTCAAATCTCGTTCCAAAGATAAGCAGTAATTATCTGCTGCCATTTCGTCATTTAATCACCTGTTTTCCACTTTGCTGAATTCCCCATCCAAACAGCGCAAAATCATACATCACAGGGTCTTCGGCATTCCATTTTTTGAGCTGGTCTGTTAGTTCAATTGCTGCCTGCCAGTCTGCCTGTTTTCTGCTGATTAACTTAAGCTGGGTTGCTGTTCGGTGCACATGCACATCCAATGGGCAAATTAATTGTGAGGGTTTGATAGAATTCCAAAGCCCGAAATCTACACCTGCCGTGTCTTTGCGAACCATCCATCGAAGAAACAGGTTTAATCTTTTGCAGGCACTTTTGCGTTCAGGTGTTTGCAAATGTTTGTGTGTTCTGCTCAGGTGTGGCAACGAAAAAAAATAATGGTGAAAGTGAATTAACGCATTTCCCACATGCTCATCGTTGGGGCTCAATCCTTTGTTGAATGCGCTCTCAAGGCTGTTGTTTTGCTGATAATGGTATTGCAGCCATTCTAGAAAGTACAGCATATCCGCATACTGAAAGGTGCGGTGCACCCAATACTCAAAGTTTTTTCTGTCGGTTTCCTGGTGGTTGATAATGAAATCGTGAGGGGAATTATCCATCAGCGCCATGAGCTTGCTAGCACTGTTGATGATGCCTGTGCGGGTTCCCCAGGCGAGCAGCGCAGCAAAAAATCCGGAAATTTCTATATCCTGCGGTTTTGAAAACCGGTGGGGAATGCAAATGGGATCGTTGTGAATAAACCCCGACTGATTGTACATAAGCGCCAGCTTGTCCAGCTCAGCTTTGATGTCGGTTTTTCTCACAGCTGTTTATACTGCAGCAAGTGCGGTTTCGAGGTCTCCAATTAAATCGTCTATGTGTTCAATACCCACACTCAGGCGAATCAATGAGTCCTTTAGGCCGGAAGCTTCGCGCTGCGCTTTTGGAATACTGGCATGGGTCATGGTTGCAGGATGTCCAACTAGGCTTTCCACGCCACCAAGGCTTTCTGCAAGTGAAAATAAGTGGGTGTTTTTCAGGAAATTCATTGCTGATTGAACCGAATCGTCTTTCAGGGTAAAGGAAATCATTCCGCCAAAACCACGCATTTGTTTCTTTGCCACGGCATGCCCTGCATGGCTTTCAAAACCTGGCCAGTGCACTTCACCAACTTTGGGGTGTTGCTTGAGCCAATGGGCGATTTTTTCGCCATTTTCACAGTGCCTTTGCATGCGCACATGCAACGTTTTAATGCCACGCAGCACCAAAAAACAATCCTGCGGACCGGGTGTAGCACCGCAGCTGTTTTGTATAAATGCCAATCGCGCGCACAATGCATCATCGTTTACGCACAATGCGCCCAGTACCACGTCGCTGTGGCCGTTCAGGTATTTGGTAGCGCTGTGCATCACAATATCGGCACCAAACAGGGCCGGATTTTGTAAATATGGACTCGCAAAGGTGTTGTCTACTACCACAATGGCTCCCACAGAGTGGCCAATGGCAGCGACAGCCTCAATATCAATAATTCTTAACAATGGATTGGTGGGGGTTTCAGCCCAAATCATCTTGGTTCTGGGTGTTAATGCTGCTTTTACAGCATCGGGCTGTGTCATGTCCACAAACTTGAAATGAATGCCATAAGGCTCAAATACCTTGGTGAAAATCCGATAGGTTCCGCCATATAAATCGTTGGTGCTGATAACTTCATCACCAGGTTGTAACAATTTCACGCAAGCATCTACAGCGCCCATTCCAGTGCTAAAGCACAAGCCATGGTTCATGCCTTCCAGTGCCGCAAGGTTTTGCTGCAATACATCCCTGGTAGGGTTTTGGGTTCTTCCGTATTCATAACCCTTGTGTTCACCGGGTGCAGCCTGAACATAGGTGCTGGTTTGGAAAATAGGAGTCATGATGGCTCCGGTGCTGGGATCCGGATGAATGCCGGCGTGCAAAACTTTGGTCTCGATGTGCATGCTGCAAAGTTCGCCTATTTCGGTGTTAATTGCTATCCGGCTTTTTTGAGCGCCAATTATTTTTGTATGTAAATGGGTGTCTTTTTACCAATGATTTGGTAAATGATCTCTAAGTCTTTGTTTTTTAATGAAATGCAGCCTTTTGTCCAGGGAATTCCGGTGCTTACCAGGAAATCACGGCCTTTAACGACGCCATGAATGCCCACTTCGCCACCAATACTTGCATTTTTACCGATTTTCCCCTCTTTTTTTGCCTGATTGTGTTTTTTCCAGGATGCCGCGGTGGGATAATTTAACCACATGAAATATTGCCACTTTTTATGCGGATATTTTGACTGAATGTAAAAAATGCCCTCCGGTGTAAGGTTATCGCCTTCCTGGAGTTTGTCGTCTAATTTGCTTGAACCTAAGGCAACAGGGTAGGTTTTCAAAACCTTTTGCTTGTGAATTACAGCCAGTATTTTATCTGATTTGTCAATCCTGATTTGCAATGCATTAGAAGCTATGTTATTTGATTTTATGTACCCCAATAAGTCCGGTACTTCTTGCTCCATTATCGCTGGATCAGGTTTTTTTTCCACTTTCTGCTGCTGTTTCGGCTGGCAAGAAACAATCAGGAAAAGGCATAACAAGAGTTGTGTTGTTTTTTGCATTAAGTAATAATTATCAAGATTCTCAAAAGAATATCCTGCAATACAAAACGCATTAAATACCCAAAATCTTTGAAATGGCCTTGGGGTAAATGCTAAATTCCAAGAGGTGTATTTTTTTAGTTACGCTTTCCAGGGTTTCGCTTGCTTCAATGGGGAATGATTCCTGCATCACGATATCGCCTTCATCATAATGTTCATTTACCAAATGAACGGTAACCCCATGTTCGTGTTCGCGGTTTGCAAGAACGGCTTTGTGAACATGGTTCCCATACATACCCTTTCCTCCATAGGCTGGCAGCAGGGCCGGATGAATGTTTAAAATTTTTCCCGGATACAATTGCACCAGCCTGGCCGGGAATAACCATAAAAACCCGGCAAGGACAATCAGGTCGGTTTGGTAGTGGGTTAATTGTGTTTCTATAAAACCGGGGGTTAGCAATTGTTCTCTGTTGAACAATACCACGGGTACATTGAGATTTTCTGCCTTTTCGATGACTCCCGCCTCCGGGTTGTTGCAAAAGACGGCACTAACGCGGGCTTTGTCACCGCCCTGGTAAAAACGAATGATGTTTTCTGCATTGGTGCCACTGCCGGAAGCAAATACCACAATGGATTTCATGCTCATGGCAAATTCATTGAAGCCGCAATCAAATCAAACGAGCGGTAAAATGGCAATTTGGCCATATCAGGGGCATGGAGAAAACCGTCCATGGCAATGATTCTGTTGTTGGCTTTATCGTGGAAAAAGTAACGTACAAATGGTCCCCTGCGGAACGTTCCTTCTTCAGTATACCAGCCCCTCAGTATGTTAACGGTGTGTTTTCCGAGCTTAACATTGTTTTCCCAAATAAGCGGAAAAAGGGCGCTTTCGCTCACCACCACGCGGGTTCCCTCTGTGTTTTTCACATACTTCGTAGTAAATGCATTGCGGTTGGCAACTGCTTTTTGGGGGTTGTCTATGATGATAGAATCGCTGAAGGTATTGACAAATAAATGCCTGTAAAACCGCGGAGTTTCCTGCCAAAGCCAAACCACTTCGCGGTTGGAAAACTGCAACTTGAATTGCGGAGGAAATGCAAATGAATATCCAAAATTTCCGCGGATGAGTTTGGCTACAGAATCGCAATAGGCTGTGGGCGCGAGGTTTCCGGGCAACCCCTGAGCGGTTTCTTCTGCAAGCAAAATGGGTGTAATTGCCTCGGTAAATGATTGAAAATCTTCAACCATTGACTCCGTTACACAACGAATAACGGTTTGTTTTTTCGCCCAAACATTTTTATAAAGGTGGAGTTCAAAACCCCTGCCATTGCTGATGCTTTGGGGTTTTAATGCCCTTAATTCATCGCTGTAATTGCCAGCAGTTTTACCTCCGATTTCCATTACCAGGATCAAAGGAGATTGCTTTTCCATGCCTTCAAAGCTTTCGGGTCTTCCAAACCAAAAATTGAAGGTGGGCTCAAAAGCCCTTTTCTCAGCCTGTTCGGCCATCAGCAATACAGGTGAGAAATTCTTGTAGCCGGTTTTAAAACGGACTTCTGTTTCTTCCTTCAAAGATTCGTGGCAAACCACAAAAACTTCTCCGGGAGCTCCTTCCGTGGGTGGTAAATCCTTTTTGTTGCCAGATTTACAACCCGAGAAAACGAGGGTTAAGCCAACAAAAATGGCGAAAATGCGGTTCATTGATGCAAAGTTCATGGTTTGCAGCCAATTATTTGTCATTAAAATGGGATAAAACAGGAATTAACCTTGTCTGGTATTAACCCACTGCAGCTTATAAATCAGCAGGTTTTTACCCAAAGGAGCATAATTGCTTTTCAAACCATTCCATGCTTTAAGCTGGTAAACGGTTACGCCATATTTTTTGGCTATACTGTAGAGGGTTTGTCCACGGGAAACCCTGTGATAAGCAGGTACCCATTTTTGAACATAAGCAGGCTTACTCGCTTCTTCAACGGTTTTTTCCCGCTTGGCAAAGGCGTAAATGCTGTCCTTTTTGGTCAGAAACTGCATACTTAGGTCATAGGGCAGCAAAAGGTAATGGGTTTGGCTTCCCGGAGTGCTTTTCTTCAAGAATTCACGGTTGTAGCCTACAATTTCATCTTCGCTTACGCCCAGGTATTTGGCAATATGGCCCATGCTCAAGGCACTGTCTACCGGTGTTTTAACCAAAACGGTGGAGCGGTCATTGTGTTCGTAACTAGAGTAACGGGTGAAATTCAAAACATATGCTGCTGCAATAAATTTGGGGACATAGTTTTGGGTTTCTTTGGGCAGGTAAGGCATGATTTTCCAGAAATCCTTTTTACCGCCTGAGAGGTTGATGGCTCTTTGAACATTTCCTGCACCGCAGTTGTATGATGCGATAGCCAGCAGCCAGTCGCCAAACTGGTTGTAGCTGGCACGGAAATACTCGCAAGCCTTTTCGGTGCTCTGAACAATGCCTTTGCGCTCATCGATATTGTAATCTATCCGCATACCCATGCTGCGGCCTGTGTATGGCATGAATTGCCATAGGCCTGTGGCCCCGCACCAAGAAACCGCGTTGGGGTTTAAATGGCTTTCAATAATGCTTACATATTTCAGTTCCTGTGGAAGATTATATCTGTCCAGCACCTGTTCGTATAGGGGGAAATACAATTGCATCCGCTTATGAATCATGTCATAAAAGCCATTGTTTTGAGCCATAAGGTAGCGTATGTGCAAGGAAACGGTGCTGTTGTAAGGGAAAGGGATACTGCTGCCAAGCTTGTTCATCTGGGCAATAAACATGTCGTTGCTCAGGTTGTTGTGGTTTAATGAGTCTGTTACCGCAATGTGGGATGGGATGTTTTCATACAGCTGGAAGGTCATGCTGTCAATCTTATCCATATTGGTTTCCATGGTTGGGCCTATTGGCGCTTGCGCCTGTAGCTCCAAAAATGCAGTTGTGAACAGTATGGAAGCGAGTGTGCGTATTGTTTTATAAACCATTGAATATCTTTAAGCGTAAGCCAAATTTAGCCTAGGCTTTGTAAATAGCAAAAAGCGTACCATGAATAACGAATATTATCTGAGGTTTATTGTTATCTTTGTGATACAATCATTTTGCTACAACGCAAGTATTGCCTGCTTCTTGGTAAATTTGTGTGGTAAACAGGACAGGTGTAAAATTTATGGCGAAGAAAATTGCTTCAGGTTCGGTTAGTTATGAAGGGCAAGCAGAAACACTGGCTTTACCGGTGAAAAAAGACCCTCGTTTCCACCATTTGTCCATTGGGATTCCCAAAGAAATTACCTTTCAGGAAAACCGGGTTCCACTCACGCCTTCTGCTGTGCAGTATTTTACCTCAAACGGTCATCAGATAAAAATAGAAACGGGTGCAGGCAGGAATGCCAATTTCTCGGATTCCCAATACAGCGAGGCCGGTGCTGAATTGGCTTACAGCCCTAAGGAAGTTTACGAGGCAGATATTGTTTTGAAAATAGATCCGCCTACGCTAAAAGAAGTAGAATTGATGCGTCCCGGACAACTGCTGGTTTCTGCATTGCAGATAAATCAGCTGGAAGAATCGCTGCTGAGGCGTATGATGGACAAGCGCATCAATGCCATTGCTTATGAATTTATGGAAGATGATTCTGGTGCATTGCCCATCATCCGCGCCATGAGTGAAATTGCAGGAACGGCAAGCATTCTCATTGCCGCAGAATATTTAAACAATACCCATATTGGTAAAGGGGAGCTGCTAGGTGGTTTTGCCGGTGTGCCGCCAACCCAAGTTGTGGTTATCGGTGCTGGTGCGGTGGGCGAATTTGCCACAAAAGCGGCTCTGGGGCTTGGTGCTAACGTAAAGGTTTTTGACAACAAAATGTACCGCCTTCGCAGGATACAAAAGAGTTTTGGTTTTCACCTTTACACGAGTACCATTCAGCCCCGGGTTTTGGCCAGTGCGCTGGAAAGTGCAGATGTGATTATCGGTGCCCTTTCAGGTAAAGGAGCCAGAAGCCAGGTGGTTGTGACCGAAGAAATGATTATGAAAATGAGGGCCAACAGCGTTATCATTGACGTTGCCATTGACCGTGGAGGGAATTTTGAAACCAGCGAAGTTACCACCCACGAAAAACCTATTTTCAAAAAACACGATGTTATCCATTACTGCGTTCCCAATATTGCCAGCAGGGTTAGCCGCACCGCCAGTTATGCGCTTAGCAACGTATTTACCCCAATGCTGGATGATATGGCAAGCATGGGTGGCTTCTCCGATTACCTGCGTTTGAAGCCCGGGATAAGAAAAGGCAGCTATCTTTACAAAGGGAGCCTTACCAATAAGGAACTGGCCGATAAGTTTGGCATTCGCTGGCACGATATTGATCTAATGGCCGGCTTGTTCCTTTAATAATATTATCATTAGGGCATCTGGCCCTGGTCGTTTACAAAAACAAGTTTGCAATCTTTTGGAAGGTTAAGGCCTTCTTTTTTCAGTGAATTTGTCCATGCAGCGCTGTCTGTTCTGGCCATGATGATGCTTTTATAGGAATGCAATTCCTGAGGCAAATTCAAAATTTCAATGCTGTTCCCTTCTCGTTTTTTGTTGTTGGTGTAAAACTGCAAATCAGTGCAGATATCGCTGCAGTATAGCCCCACCGGTTGGGAGGGAAGTGCATTCCGGTATATGTAATCAACGAGAAATTCCTTTTTAGAATCTGGCACAGGATTTCGCCAGGCCGCAACTTCTTTCTGGGCGCTTTGTACGCTAAAAAATACAATCAAAACGGCAATCCCCGCTTGAAGATAGTGGCTTTTACCCGGACTTGATTTGAGAATGTCGGACAGCATGCCTATCAGGCAAATCCACAGGGGAAACAACAACGGCAAATCATACCAGAAATTTTTACTTTGACTGATGCTAATGATGGGCAAAGTGAACAGGATTATCCAACAGGCCATGCCGGCAGTCGTGTTGCGTTTACCTTTAATAATGGTCCAACCCAATGCCAAAAGCATGGGGAAGAAAAGCCATTTTAACCGATTTGTGTAAAACCCTTCTAAATAATAATAATAATCCCGGTTTGCATCCGGATGGTTTGCAAAGCGGCCCAGCCATTCCTCCTGGTTTACCATCCCAATATAACCGGGCTGTTGTTGGTTTCGGAGGATATAATAGCTGCCAATAACCAACACAGAAATCAGCACAGACAGCAAAGTTTTTAGGGTGAAAAGCTGTTTGCGGTATGTTGGATTCCACAACGCCAAAGCGGCTATTCCGGGCAATACAAAGGCCATGGCAATACTTTTGGTATACCAGCCCAGGCAAAGGCTAATTGCAGCGGCAAGGAGCCAGGGGGTTTTTCCGGTTTCGAAATAACCATAGCAAGCAACAATCATTGAGGCTTGAAAGAAACAGAGCAGGGCATCGTGGTCGCCATACATAAAGCCGTGCGGATGCATAGCCGCTGGGGTGCAAAGCAAACCTATTCCGCCAATTGCAGCAAGGATAATGCCTGTGCCGGAGCGGATTAAAAAATGAAATAAGAGTAACGCCATACCAAGTGCAGCCAGCGCCGAGGGAAAACGAATGCCAAATTCAGTGATTCCGAAAATCTTGGTGGATGCCATTTGAAACCAAATAAGCAAGGGCGGTTTTAATTCCCAGGTTTCAGGCTTGCCGTTGAAGTATCGAATCCAATAGTTTCCGTTGTCCAGCATTTCCTGGGCATGAATGGCATTTCGCGCTTCATCCCATTGCTGAATGATAGGGTGGGAAAGGGGTTGTACATAAAACCAGAGCCATACAAACAGAATAGGCAATAGCCCTTGAAGCCAAATCGTTTTTCCGGACGGCATTTTGGCTTTGTCAGCCCACATCTTCTTATTCTATGGGTTTTAAGATTTTTTCCCAGCGAATGCCTTTGGTTTCATATTCCATATTATTGTCATGGATAAAGGGAAGTCCGTTCTCATCCATTTTAATCACTTTTTTGAAACTAAAGAAGGTGAATAGTGGTTTTCCAACCACATGGTCTTCAGGCACGTAACCCCAGTAGCGGCTATCTGAACTGTTGTAGCGGTTATCGCCCATCATCCAGTAATAACCAAATTTGAAGGTGTATTCGGTAACCTTATCACTTCCCTGTATAAATCCGTTGCCATCCCAGGTAATACCGGCCTTTTCATAGCGGTTTACGGCAAGGCGGTACCAATCCCAGTTTTCTTTGGTGAGTTTAATGGTTTCTCCTCGTTTGGGCAGATAAACAGGGCCGTAGTTATTCAAGGTCCAGCGGTGGCGGAACGTAAGGTTGTTGGCGGTATCTGGATACAGGTTTGATGTCATGCCATCATCGAGAATGTCTTCCATTAAACTGGCTACTGCTCGGTCCTTTTTGATTTTAGCGGCATTTTCATTCCAGGTAAATATGGTGTAAGGAATAATCTTTACGCCTCTTTTTTCTGCAGCCTGAATATATTCACCCGCCTTGATGGGAATGGTGAAGTCGCCCAGGTCGTTTCGCACCAGAAAGTCTGTGGACATGGGTTCTTTAAGCAACAGCAAATAGCGTTTTTGTTGTTTCCCAACTGGGGTTAGTTTGGTCCAGTTTTCGCCCGTTTTCCTAATCATTACGCTGCCACCGACAATTTTCAGGGAGTCGCCCGGAACACCAACACATCGTTTTACATAATTGTCTTTTTTATCAACGGGAAATTCTTCGCCATCGGCGGGCCAGTTAAAAACCACCACATCGTTGTTTTTGATGGTGTACCAACCAGGCAGGCGCATGTATGGCAGTTCAACCAAATCGGAAAATGCCTGCATGCCCATCAGTTCTTTGTGTGCAATTACGGGAACGGTGATAGGCGTCATGGGAATGCGCATACCAATTTTAACGCGGCTTACTACCAGAAAATCGCCCACTTTTAAATTGCCTTCCATACTGGGTGTGGGAATAACGAAGAAATCGAAAAACAAGGCCCGCATGCCACCGGCAACATAGGCTGCGAATAGCAAAGCGTCGCCCCATTCCCTGGTACCGGAATGTTTTGGGACATGTTGTTTTCTCCATTCTGCATTGCCACCTTGTCCGTAATAAGTCAAATCATTGCGCATGGCCAAAACAGGCACGTATATAAAGGTGAAGAGTATACCGGTGAAATGTTGCCAGAACTTATGCTGTCCAAAGCTTCTGAGCAAATCCAGTGTAATGTTAAAGCTAAATAAAATATTGATACACGGAATGACCATGCCAATCATGTACCACCAGGGGCGCCCCACCATTTTTATCCAGTACCACCAGCTCAGTATGGGTAGAAAAGCAGTCCAGGCAGGCTGTCCGGCTTTTTTAAACATCATGTATAGTCCTATGCGGGTAAGGAGAAAAGCCGCGGCCCAAAGCCACATAAACAGTCCAAACGAGAATGATTCCATCTTTAAATAGTGTTGACTAAGGTCTCAAAATTAAGCATATCCGACATTGAATAAACACCTTGTTTCCCAATTATCCACTCCGCTGCCATTACGGAACCTGTAGCAAAGCCAGTTCTGTTGTGGGCTTCATGGGTTATGGAAATGCGGTCTATATTGCTGTTCCAGCTAATGGTGTGGGTTCCTGGAACGGAATCTGTTCGCTGGGCAAAAATGGGAATATTTCCGCCAAACGATTGTTTTTCTTCGTCGGATAATTGCCAGTTCGCAAAACGCTGGTTTGTTCCAATGATGCCCTCTGCCATGGTGATGGCTGTTCCGCTGGGTGCGTCCAGTTTATGGGTGTGATGGATTTCGGTAATTCCTGCAGCATATTCAGGATAGGCATTCATGGTCGCTGCCAGCAGTCGGTTCATGAAAAATGCAATATGAACCCCAATGCTGAAGTTGGTTGCGGTAAAAAGCGCTCCCGATTGTTCAAATTGTTTTTTGATG
This sequence comes from Flavobacteriales bacterium, assembly GCA_947487055.1. Taxonomy (GTDB): domain Bacteria; phylum Bacteroidota; class Bacteroidia; order NS11-12g; family UBA955; genus RGEC01. Next base: position 24,550 of record CANKVN010000002.1, on the reverse strand, counting down.
CCTTCTAAATGTTCATACCAGCCTGTTGTGCCCACCACAACTGGGATATTTGCCTGTCTGCAAACACTGATGTGGCCCGGTGCCAGTTCCGGTCTGGAAAACTCAATGGCTACATCAGCACCACTTTCCACCAGCGCGGAAACGGTAATGGGGTTGCTGCTGCTGAACGCTGCAACGATGGTATGTCCTCGATCATGGGCTATTTGCTCAATTACTTTGCCCATTTTTCCGTATCCTAACAATGCGATTTTCACAGCACAAAGTTAATTCTAAACACAACACAGGACTAAACTTGGTGGTATACATCATTTTTTACCATTTTTGCAGGGATGAAAATTCGGAGAAAACATTGGCTTATTGGTTTTGGTATTTTGGTTTTACTGCTTGGCTCCCTGCTTTGGTATTCCCTCTTCGGTCATGTTTTCGACGTCCGAAAAACGGTTAAAATACGCATTCGCAATGGCTGGAGTTTGAATCAGTTGTCGGATAGCTTGCAGGTTAAAGCCAAATTAACACATCCAGATTTGTTTTTGTATTGGTCAAAAGCATTGGGGTATTCCAGCCCCAAGCCTTGTGTTATTGAGGTTGATCCGCATGAAAGCCTGTATGGATTAATCAAGCTGCTTAAGGAAAATCGGAATCAAACGGTCAATGTTTCCATTCGCGGAAGCATGGATGCAGATGCACTGGGCAGCCTGCTTGCCTCAAAAATGGAAATCAACAAGGATTCTTTTCTCCTGGAACTAAAACAGGGTAGGTATTTAAGGAAATACAACTTCAATGACACCAGTTGGCCGGCATTGTTTATTCCCAATACCTACAACTTGTTTGCAGCAACCAACCTGGAGGAATTGATCGTTCGCATGGAGAAAGAATACCAGAAATTCTGGAATTCAAAGCGTATTCAGCGATCCATTGTTCAGCGATTGACCTGCAAGGAAGTAATTACCATTGCCAGCATTGTAACCAAAGAGAGCAACAAAACCGACGAATATGAAAATATTGCAGGAGTTTACCTGAACCGGTTGCGCAAAAACATGCTTCTTCAGGCAGATCCCACTGTTGTTTTTGCTCGGGGCAAAGCTGGCAGGGTATGGGCTGCGGATTTGGCCATCCAAAATCCCTACAATACCTACATTCATGCCGGATTGCCACCGGGTCCTATTTGCATTCCCAATGTCGCCAGTATTGAGGCTGTGCTAAATTATAAGCAGCACGATTATCTGTATTTCTGCGCTAAACCGGATTTTAGCGGCTATCATGCTTTTGCAAGAAATTTACAGGAACACAACAACAATGCGGCAGCATTTCATCAGGCGCTGAATGCCCGCAACATTAAATAAAAAAGGCAACAGGTTGCTGTTGCCTTTTGAAGTACATTAATAGGATTTTTAGATTTTCTGAAACTTAACGGTTCCTGAAGTTTGGCCATCATGCCATTTTAGGAAGTAAAAACCGGGCATCAGGTTTTTGGTATCTATAACCTGTTTGGTTAAAGCAACCTCCTGCACACGGCCGGCCAGGTCAATAACCGAAATACTGCTGACATTACCGCTAATTTGAAGCTTATCGCCGCATGGGTTTGGATAAACCTGGAATTTACTTGCCATGTTGCTGCGAACGCCAGTGCTGGCATCAAGCGTTAGGGCTTTTGATGTTGTTGCTCCCATGTCGCCGTTATCACCGAAATTTCCATTCGCTGCTATACCTGCTGCATAAACGGTTACGGTGCCTGTTGGATTTACCGGAGCTGTCCATTCATAAGACCATATTCCTGTGAGGCTGGCGCTGGATTGAACAGCAATATCACGGTTGTTGGCAGAAATAATCCTGGAACCGCCTGTAGTATTGGCTGTAGTGCCTGTTTTGCTGTTTGTTGCATCCAAAATGGTGCTTTGGAATCCTTTAGCCGGCGACAAGCCGGAGGCAGTAATTACAATTGCGACGGTATAGGTTTTGCCGGCCTGATAGCTGCTCACAGGAACAACGGTTCCTTTTTCGGTAACGCCGATGTTTATTGTGGTGCCCTGGGTGCCTCCGGAGTGGCAGTTGCTGCAATTTCCGTTTGAGGAGGGAGCTCCAGTGCGGTCATCGTTTCGTCCGCTGGAACTGGACATTAAAACAATGGCACCTGCCAATATGCCGGCGGATAAAATTATGTAATTCTTTTTCATGTGTAGATTATTAACGATGCAAAATAAAGGTTTTTCAGGTTTTTAACGCAAATCGGCGGAAAATATGTGAGTAATCAGGGGAAAATATGTAATCGGTGGCAAACAAAACGAGGTTTGCATGCATTACTTTTGTACGCGTAAGGACATGAGTAATCCATCTAGTTATCTGCCCATCTTGATTCAGACCGGCGTTGCCATAGGTTTTGTAGCCTTGGCTCTGGGTCTTTCTCATTTATTGGGGCCTAAGCGTAAAACAGTTAAGAAAGAAGAGACGTTTGAGTGCGGTATTGAAATGCAAGGGAATGCTCGGTTCCCGGTATCGGTTAAGTATTTTCTCACAGCCATTCTATTCGTGCTGTTCGATGTGGAAGTGATCTTCTTCTATCCATATGCGGTAAATTTTAAAGACATGGGTGTTCAGGGCTTTATTGCCGTGGTGTCTTTTGTAGCCCTGTTTTTAGCAGGATTTATCTACGTATGGAAAAAAGGTGCGTTTGAATGGGAAAAATAAATTGTTAAGTTTATAAAAGCTGAATTATGGTAAAAATAGTTGATGCACCCGAAGGCGTTGAAGGACACGGTTTCTTCGCAACTTCGCTGGATAAAGTTATAGGAATGGCCAGGGCCAACTCATTGTGGCCATTGCCTTTTGCTACCTCTTGCTGCGGAATAGAATTTATGGCCACCATGGGCTCAAATTACGATTTGGGCCGATTTGGTTCTGAGCGGTTGAGTTTTTCTCCCCGCCAGGCAGATTTACTCATGGTGATGGGAACAATAGCCAAAAAAATGGGACCGGTTCTCAAGCAGGTATACGATCAAATGGCCGAACCCAAATGGGTGATTGCCGTTGGTGCCTGTGCCAGCAGCGGCGGTATTTTTGATACCTACAGCGTATTGCAGGGAATTGACAAAATCATTCCGGTAGATGTGTATGTGCCGGGCTGCCCGCCACGTCCTGAACAAATCATTGAAGGGGTGATGAAAATTCAAGAACTGGCCAAACACGAAAGCCTGAGGAGAAGAAACAGCGACGAATACAAAAAAATGCTGGAGTCTTACAATATTGAAACCATATGAGTGTGCAAGAAATCAATAATGCCAGTGTTTTGGAAGCCTTGGCCGCGGAGTTTGGTGAGCTTATCATAAACAGCGATGAACCTTATGGGTTTCTGACGATTGAAATTCCCGCAGAAAAGAATACCGCGATTATCCAATGGTTAATGGAGCACCCAACCATCAAGATGAACTTTCTTACCGATTTATGCGGGGTTCATTTTCCCGATAACAAGGGTAAAGAAATTGGTGTTGTGTACCATTTGCATAGCTGGACCAATAATTTCAGGATGCGGATTAAGTGCTTCGTAGCAGCGGCAACACCAGAAGTGCCAACCCTCACAACCTTATTCGATGCCGCCAATTGGATGGAGCGCGAAACTTTTGATTTTTATGGTATCCAGTTTGTCGGGCACCCCGATTTACGCAGGATATTGAACATGGACGAAATGGATTATCATCCTTTATTAAAGCAATATGCTTTGGAGGATGAAACCCGCGATGATAAAGACGATAGATTTTTTGGAAGATGAGCCAGCTAGATACCCACAACCACGGCAATTTTGTAAGTACCGAAACCATTGATGGTGAAATAGCAACCCTCAATCTTGGGCCTACCCACCCCGCTACGCATGGGGTTTTCCAAAACGTAATGAAAGTGGATGGCGAGCGAATCCTGAGCAGCGAACCCACCATCGGTTACATACACCGTGCCTTTGAAAAGCTTGCTGAAAGAAGGCCATATAACCAGATTACCCCCATTACCGACCGGTTGAATTATTGTTCATCTCCAATCAACAACATGGGGTGGCACATGACTGTAGAAAAACTGGCGGGTATCAATGTACCTAAAAAGGTAGATTACATGCGGGTCATCATCATGGAGCTGGCGCGTATTGCAGATCACCTGGTTTGCAACTCTGTTATTGGGGTTGATACAGGAGCACTTACAGGATTTACCTATGTGTTTCAGGAACGTGAGAAAATCTATGAAATGTTTGAGGAGGTTTGTGGCGCCCGATTGACCACGAATATTGGAAGAATTGGCGGTTTTGAACGTGAATTTTCACCAGTATTCTTCTCAAAACTTAAAAAGTTCTTAAAAGAATTTCCCGGCAAATATCAGGAATTTGATGACCTGCTTACCCGCAATCGTATCTTCATGGATAGGGTTATTGGTGCTGGGCCGATAACGCCTGAAAAGGCCATTGGTTATGGTTTTACAGGTCCCAATCTCCGCGCTGCAGGTGTTGATTACGACGTAAGGGTTATGAATCCTTACAGCAGCTACGAAGATTTTGATTTTACCATTCCTATCGGAAAAGATGGCGATACGTATGACCGCTTTATTGTTCGTCAGGAGGAAATAAAACAGAGTCTTTATATCATTCAGCAAGCGCTGGACGCCATGCCAGAAGGTCTTTACCATGCGGATGTTCCTGCTTTTTACCTTCCTGCCAAGGAAGAAGTATACAGCAGCATGGAAGCCTTAATTTATCACTTTAAAATTGTGATGGGTGAAACGCCCATTCCTGCAGGCGAAGTATACCATGCGGTTGAAGGTGCAAACGGAGAACTGGGCTATTACCTGATTAGTGATGGTGGCAGAACCCCTTATCGTTTGCATTTCCGCAGGCCTTGCTTTATCTATTACCAGGCTTATCCGGAAATGATTAAAGGGTCGTTGCTCAGCGATGCGATTTTAACCATGAGTAGCATGAATGTTATTGCCGGAGAACTGGACGCTTAATGACCATAACGGGGAGACAGCAGTTAATCAAATAGCATTTAAAGAAGAAACCCTGAAAGAAGTTGGGCGCATCACGTCACACTATCCTGAGGGAATGCAAAAAAGTGCACTCATTCGGGTGCTGCATTTGGCGCAAGCTGAATTTGGATGGCTTTCTGTGCCGGCAATGGATTATGTAGCTCGATTGCTGCATATTCAACCAGTGGAAGTATATGAGGTAGCTACATTTTACAGCATGTATGATACCCAACCGGTGGGAAAGGTGAAGCTGGAAGTTTGCCGGACCGGACCTTGCATGATTGAAGGCGCTGAAGGCATTGTGGAGTATATCGAGCAGCAGCTTGGTATTAAAGATGGAGAAACAACCCCCGATGGTTTGTTTACCCTCAAAACCGTAGAATGTTTGGGAGCATGCGGTTACGCGCCCATGCTACAGGCCGGTGAGAAATTCCACGAACACCTCACGAAGGCGAAGGTAGACGAACTCATTGCACATTACAAAGCCAATCCCAGGGCCAATTACATGGGAATGGAATAACACCAAAAAGGGAATAAAAAATGTCAAGAAAATTACTCCTTGAGAATGACCATATAGAAGGTATCAACACCTACGATGTGTATAGGAAAAACGGTGGCTATCGCAGTGTAGAAAAAGCACTGAAATCGATGTCTCCGGACGATATCGTTGAGGAAGTGAAGAAATCCGGCCTCAGGGGCCGCGGTGGTGCAGGTTTCCCAACAGGCATGAAGTGGAGTTTCATTGCCAAGCCCGATGGTGTTCCTCGCCATTTGCTTTGCAACGCCGATGAGAGCGAGCCGGGAACTTTCAAAGACCGTTATTTAATGGAAAAAATCCCCCATTTGCTTATTGAAGGCATGATTTTGTCTTCTTATGCTTTGGGTGCAAACCAATCCTATATTTATATCCGTGGTGAATACATGTATGTATTGCGGATTCTGGAAAAAGCCATTGCCGAAGCTTATGCCAATGGTTGGCTGGGAAAAAATATCCTCGGCTCAGGATTTGACCTGGAACTCTCTGTTAGTCCTGGTGCCGGCGCTTATATCTGCGGAGAAGAAACCGCATTGATTGAGAGTTTGGAAGGAAAGCGCGGCAACCCACGCATGAAGCCTCCATTCCCTGCGGTAAAAGGTCTTTGGCAGCGCCCAACGGTGGTGAATAATGTAGAAACCATCGCAGCGGTTGTTCCCATTGTGAATGATGGTGGCGAAGAATATGCCAAAATTGGCATTGGACGCAGCACCGGGACCAAGTTGATTTCCGCAAGCGGTAACATCAACAAACCCGGCGTTTATGAAATTGAAATGAACATTTCCGTGGAGGAGTTCATCTATGGCGATAACTATTGCGGCGGTATTAAAAATGGCAAAAAATTAAAAGCCTGTGTTCCCGGTGGTTCATCGGTGCCAATTTTACCCCATTACCTGGTATGTAAAACAGCAAGCGGTCAAGACCGTTTAATGACCTACGAGAGCCTTGCAGATGGCGGTTTTGCGACCGGCAGTATGCTCGGTTCCGGCGGTTTTATTGTTTACGATGAAGACCAGTGTATCGTAAGAAATACCTGGAACTTTAGCCGCTTTTATCACCATGAAAGCTGCGGACAATGCAGTCCCTGCAGGGAAGGAACCGGCTGGATGGAGAAAGTGCTTCACCGTTTGGAATACGGCCATGGAAAAATGGAAGACATCGATTTGCTTTGGGATATTCAACGCAAAATTGAAGGCAACACCATTTGTCCGCTTGGCGATGCTGCCGCATGGCCGGTAGCCGCTGCCATTAGGCACTTCCGCGAAGAATTTGAGTGGCATGTGAATGAACCAAAAGCTGCGCTCCAGGTCAATTACGGCCTGGTGGCAGAGAAAATATTTGAACCTGTAACCGCATAATTGAATACGTAAATCATGTCTGAAACGACCGATAATATCCAAGTTACCATAGACGGGAAATCCATTTCGGTAGCTGCCGGAACCACAATCCTCAATGCTGCCAGAATGATTGGCGGTGATGTGGTTCCACCTGCCATGTGCTATTACAGCAGCCTGAAAGGCAGTGGTGGGAAATGCAGAACCTGTTTGGTGGAAGTGAGCAAGGGCAGTGAAAAAGATCCCCGTCCAATGCCAAAGCTGGTTGCCAGCTGCAGCACACCCGTAATGGATGGTATGGAAGTGAAGAACAAATCAAGCCAGCGGGTACTGGATGCCAGGCAAGGTGTTGTGGAATTCCTCCTCATCAACCATCCCCTGGATTGCCCGGTTTGTGATCAGGCCGGTGAATGCCATTTGCAAGACCTTGCTTTTGAGCATGGTTTGGAAAAAACCCGTTTTGAATTTAAGCGCAGAACATTCGATAAAATTGATATTGGCGACTATATCAAATTGCACATGACCCGCTGCATTTTGTGCTACCGTTGCGTATATACTGCAGATCAGCTGACCAACGAACGTGAACATGGCGTGATGAAACGCGGCGATGCATCCGAAATAAGCACCTACATTAAGAATTCACTTGATAACGATTTTATTGGTAATGTGATTGATGTATGCCCTGTGGGTGCCCTAACCGATAAAACATTCCGTTTCCGCAGCCGTGTCTGGTACACCAAACCCATGGATGCCCACCGGGATTGTAAAAAGTGTTCAGGCAAGGCTGTGGCTTGGATGATTGGCGATGATATAGCCCGCGTTACCGCCAGAAAAGACCAGTTTGGTGAAGTAAAAGAGTTCATTTGTAATGAATGCCGCTTCGAGAAAAAAGAAAAAACCGACTGGGTGATAGAAGGTCCACGCCATATTGATCGCCGCTCCGTGATTGGAGCCAATAAATACGAAGAACCTATTCCTGAACATACACCCCTGTTGAATAAAGCCTAATATGGATTTCGCACTGTTACTCGAAAAGAGCATACTCATTCTCATCCTCACCGCCATTACGCTGGGGATTGCCACCTATCTCACTTATGGTGAGCGCAAAGTTGCAGCATTTTTGCAGGATAGGCTCGGGCCAAACCGTGCCGGTAAGTTTGGCTTGCTACAGCCCCTTGCCGATGCGGGTAAAATGTTCTTCAAAGAAGAATTAATTCCCAAAAGTTCAGAAAAATGGCTATTCATCATTGGCCCGGGTGTGGCCATGATTACTGCTTGTATTACCAGCGCGGTAATTCCCTGGGGAAGCCATCTGGAATTGTTTGGCCGCAATATCGAATTACAGGTTGCTGATGTCGATATCGGGATTTTGTACATCATGGGTATTGTGGGTGTTGGTGTTTATGGCATCATGATTGGTGGCTGGGCTTCTAACAATAAATACTCATTATATGGAGCCATTCGCGCCAGCAGCCAAATGATCAGCTATGAGCTGGGCATGGGTTTGGCATTGATTGCCGTAATCATGATGAGCGGAAGCCTTAGCTTAAGGGAAATCGTTGATCAGCAAAGTGGTTGGGGTGGCATGAAATGGAATATTATTTACCAGCCGTTGGGCTTCCTGATTTTCTTTACCTGCGCCCTGGCGGAGTGTAACCGCGCACCTTTTGATTTGCCTGAATGTGAGAGTGAATTGATTGGTGGTTATCACACTGAATATTCATCCATGAAACTGGGTTTTTATCTTTTTGCCGAATACATCAACATGTTTATCAGCAGTGCGGTAATAGCCTGTGTGTATTTTGGCGGATACAATTTCCCCGGAATGCACGCGATTGAGAGCCAGAATGTGCTTGCGGTGCTACAGATAGTGGCTATTTTCATGAAAATAAGCTTCTTCATCTTCACCTTTATGTGGATACGCTGGACCCTTCCACGTTTCCGCTACGACCAATTGATGCACCTGGGCTGGAAAACCATGATTCCTTTGGCCATAGTAAACATGCTGCTTACCGGCGGAGGTTTGTTGTTGTTTAGCGGTAAATAAGGTTAATCGCCGTATTCCAGCTCCAGTAAGGCGCTTTGAAGTTCGCTCAGGCTGTGTTGTTCCTTTGCCTCTTTAGCCTTGGTGATGCCTAGGCGGTATATTTCCATTGCAGCATCTTTTTCTAATTTTCTTTCCAGTAATTTGCCTAAATGATAATACGTGGCAATATAATTTGGATGAATAGCAAGTAGCTTGCGGTAGCATTCCTCTGCTTCGTTATCTTTTCCCATACCCACCAGTTCTGTGGCCAATGCATAGTTCAGGAAGGCATCCTCCGGGCTTTCCGTCAGGAATGATTTAATCTGCTCAATTCGGCTCATGGTAAGCGGTATGTAAATGTAATCAATCGGGTGGTGGACGGTGCTATTTTGGCGCTTAAACTCTGGTCTATGTTGAAGCGGAAAAAGTGTGCGTCCACAGTTGCATCAATAATTTGAAGCGCATAGACGGCCGTTATTGCCAATATTCCAAAATCGCGCATCCGCCTGTGGTTGTCACGCTGGGCAATCAGGTTGGCATCGAGAATGGTGTCTCGGTTGATGGCATATGCCTTTTCAAACTGCAGGTTAAGTTCCTTGGTTTTGCTGCGCTGATCCAGCATCAAATAAGTAGCGGCACCCATGCCTGCGTATATAACGGGCATTTTCCAGTACTTCCGGTTATACAGTTGCCCAAGACCCGGTATGGCAGCGCTGTATATGGCCGCCTTGGTGGGAGAGTGCGGCGGTTTCATGGAGAACAACCTAAGCGGTGGCTTGGTGGCGGCCTTGGTAGAATCGGATTGCGCCGATAATGGAAGGCTAACGCTTGCGGTTAATAAACAAAGGATAAACAGCCATTTCATGGATTTAAGCTTCACCAATCTGGCTCAAAATCCGTTCCAATTCGGCGCGGTTTTTATACGAAATGATGATTTTGCCTTTTCCACTCATGCTGTTTTTCAAATGCACCGATGTGCGCAACAACTGATGAAACTGCTCGGTTATGCGGTCTACTTCGGGATCCCAGTCTGTTCCGTTGGGCCTTATGGCGCTGCGTGTACCTTGTTTTTTGTCTTTCACCAATGCTTCTACACTCCGCACACTCAGGCTTTCTTCCATGATTTGGTGAAAAAGCTCCAGCTGATCGGCCACGTCGTCCATATTGATCATGGCCCTGGCATGTCCCATGCTGATTTTGCCTGTTTTGATGCCGGCCTGTATTTCGTCGGGAAGTTTAAGCAAGCGCAGGTAATTGTTTACCGTAGTTCGGTCTTTGCCTACACGGTCGCCCAGTTCTTCCTGTTTAAGGCTACATTCTTCCAGCAATCTTTTGTAGCTCATGGAAACATCAATGGCATTCAGGTCACTTCGCTGAATGTTCTCGATAAGCGCCATTTCAAGCATATCCTGGTCATTGGCAATGCGGATATAGGCAGGGATTCGCTCAAGTCCGGCTAGAATGGATGCACGGGTGCGCCTTTCTCCGCTGATGAGCTGATACTTGTCGTAGCCCATTTTACGAACGGTGATGGGCTGAATTACGCCATGAACCTTGATGGATGAAGCAAGTTCTTCGAGTTCCGCCTGGTCAAATTCTGTGCGGGGTTGAAAAGGATTTGCTTCCAGCTGATTCAGTGGGATTTGGGATACAGCGCCAATAGGCCTGGTTTCCCTTGAAGTGATATCGGTTTCTGCATTTTCAAGCAATGCGCTCAAACCTCGGCCCAGGCCACTTTTCTTTTTAATCTGGTTGCTCATGAGATGGTCAGTTCGGGGTTAATGTCTTGTTTGGCAGGTTTGATGTAGCCGTTTTTTTCCAAAATTTCGTTAGCCAGGTTCAGGTAATTCATGCTGCCACGGCTATCCGCTGCATGGAACAATACCGGCACTCCAAAACTAGGCGCTTCGCTAAGTTTGGTGGTTCTTTGGATAATGGTTTCAAATACAATATCCTGAAAATGGGTTTTCACATCATCCACAACCTGGTTACAAAGGCGCAGGCGTCCGTCGTACATGGTTAGCAGAATGCCTTCTATTTCCAAGTTCCTGTTGAGGTGGCCTTGCACAATTTTGATGGTGTTGAGCAGTTTGCCCAATCCTTCCAATGCAAAATATTCGCACTGCACAGGGATAATGATGCTGTCTGAAGCTACCAGGGCATTGGTGGTAATCAAACCCAGGGAAGGGGAGCAGTCGATGATGATGAAATCATAATCGTTTCTCAGCGGCCTTAAAACACCTTCCAGCATGCGTTCGCGGTTGGGCATTTCCAGCAGTTCAATTTCAGCACCCACCAGGTCGATATTACTTGCCATAAGGTTTAGGTAAGGAATATCTGTGGAAAGGATAACATCTTTTGGGCTGATATCCTGCACCAGGCATTCATACAATCCCAGTTTGATGTTTTTCGGATCAAATCCAATACCGGAGCTGGAGTTTGCCTGAGGATCAGCATCAATGAGCAGGGTGCGGTATTCGAGAACAGCAAGGCTTGCAGCAAGGTTTATCGCGGTGGTGGTTTTGCCAACACCGCCTTTTTGGTTGGCAATAGAAATGATTTTCCCTGTTGTGGGTTTTTTATCGGTCTTCATAACGGTTACAGTGTAAGGGTTTCTCCTATCTTAAGCAGGTGGAGGTTGATGCCGGCAGATTGGAATGCTCTGTGGGCTTCTTCGTGGTTGATGGTGATATACCCGAAGGTATCGTAGTGCATTCCAATAACCGTGTGCGTTCCGGTCATTCGGGCAGCGTCAATGGCGTCTAGAATGTCCATGGTGAAGTTGTTCCCCATTGGCAAAAAGGCGCATTTCAATTTGTAGCGACGGGGGATAAGCTGCATATCCTGGTGGAGGGCAGTATCGCCGGCATAGTAGAAACAATCTTCTGTATTATGGATAACAAATCCGGCAGGTTGCCCGGCAAAACTGCCATCGGGGAAAGAGCTGCTGTGTATAGCGTTAACCATTTTAACGGTTCCGAAATCGAACTCGCGGCTACCGCCAATATTCATGGGGTGCACATTTTCAATTCCCTGCGCCTGAAGCCATTGAGTTATCTCCCAGATGCCAATGCAGGTACATCCGCTTTGGCTGGCAATGCTTACGGCATCGGCAATGTGGTCCTGGTGCCCATGGCTGATAAACATGTAATCCGGTTTGATATCGCCTACTTTTATGGAAGATGCCAATGGATTTGGGCTAATGAACGGGTCAAATAGCATAGATTTGCCACCGCTAATTATTTCAAAACAAGAATGTCCGTAGTAGGTAACCTTCATGAGCGTTTTCTTCAGTCAGGCAAAATTATCCTGAAGGGGCTATTGTTGACCTTTATTTGTATTTCAGTTATCTACACAACATTTGGGATTTCTGGTTGTAAAAATGTGGATAAAGTTTCGGACTCGTTGATATTCAGTTACAACGAGGATGCAACCCTTGCTACACTTGATCCTGCTTTTATCAAGTCGCAGTCCGAGATTTGGGTAGCCCAACAGCTCTATAATGGTTTAATTGAGCTGGATAGCGCCTTGAAACCTAAGCCTGCGCTGGCTTATCGTTGGGAATTGAGCCCAAACAATTGTGTGTATAAGTTCTTCATCCGCTCCGACGCTTATTTTCACCCGGCGCAAGGTAAGCCGGTCAGGGTAACCGCCCATGACGTGGTATTTTCCTTTTCCCGAATTGCCAATCCTTCCACAGCATCGCCTTCTTCCTGGATTTTTTCAGGCAAAATACCCGAAGATTTATCGGAAGCATTTAAGGCCCTCAGCGATACGGTTTTTCAGTTAACGATAAAGAATCCAGATCCCACCATGATGTCTTTGCTGGGGACCGTTTACTGCAGCGTAGTGCCCAAAGAAATGGCGTCATCCATCCCCGATTTTGGCCATCATCCGGTTGGTAGCGGCCCATTTTACCTTAAATACTGGGAGGAAGACGTGAAACTGGTGTTGCGCAAGAATCCCCATTATTTTGAAAAAATAAATGGACAACAATTGCCATACCTGGAAGCCGTAAATGTTGATTTTATTAAGAACAAACAAACAGCTTTCATGCACTTTGTGGCCGGTAGATACGATTTTTTTAATGGTGTGGAAGGCAGTTTTAAAGACGAACTGCTCACACGCGATGGAAACCTGAACACCAAGTACAAAGGCAAATTCAATGCATTGCGAAAACCGTTTTTGAATACAGAATACCTCGGTTTTTGGTTGGGCGATAGCCTCAATGATAAGCCCAATCCACTTACCAATGTGCACTTGCGCCGAGCATTGAGCCTGGCGGTTGACCGCGCTTCACTGATTCGTTACTTGCGAAATGGCTTGGGCACGCCCGGAAACAATGGGTTTGTTCCGCCGGTATTGCTTGGACGGAATATTCCAGGTTTAGCCTACAGCCAAAGTGCTGCCATTCAGGAATTGCAACTCGCGGGATATCCGCAGGGAAAAGGTTTGGAAGCATTGTCGCTTACCACCACCGCCGATTACCTTGATATGGCGGTCTTTTTGAAAAAGGCATGGGCAGATATTGGGGTGAATGTGAACATCGATGTGCAAACGGGCGGTATGCTCCGGCAAATGCGTAACAAAGGCAAACTGGGGATTTTTCGCGGTTCATGGATTGCGGATGTGCCGGATGCGGAGAATTATCTGGCTTGTTTTTATACCAGGAATTTCAGTCCCAATGGGCCAAACTATACCCATTTTACGCATTCAGAAGTTGATAAGGCATACGAACGCTCTTTTATGGATACCGGTATCAACAGGCTAAAAACCATGGCCTTTGCAGACAGTGTACTCATTCATCAGGCGCCAGCATTAGTGCTCTATTACGACCAAAGCTTGCGGCTCATTCAAAAGCGTGTCAAAGGTTTGGGCAACGATGCGACAAACAGGCTGCTGTTGAAATATGTAAAAAAATCCAATCACGAATAAATGAAAAACTTACCCCTGATTATCGGAGCCCTCATCATCTTAGCCGTTATTTACGGCATGGTGAAGCTTTATAAAAACCTGATGGATAAATAGCCTAAAACTGGCTGGCCGAAATAAATGCGTCCAGTTCCGGGTTGTGTTTTCTCGTTTCATCAATATGGGCGCGATGTCCCTGCCACCAAATTCTTCCCTGATAAATGAAGGTAATGGATTCCCCAATGTCATACACCGTTTTCATGTCGTGGCTGTTGATAACCGTTGTGATGTTGAATTCTTCGGTAATGTCGCGCAGCAGTTCATCAATTCGCCTGCTGGTGATGGGATCCAGTCCGCTGTTTGGTTCGTCACAAAACAGGTATTTGGTTTCCAGGGCAATGGCACGGGCAATGCCCACACGTTTTTTCATGCCACCGGATATTTCTGCGGGGAATTTGCTGTTTACGTTTTCCAGCCCAACCCGGCTAAGGCAGAAGTTGATTCGGTCTTTGCGCTCTTCCATGCTCATGCTGCCAAACATTTTCAAGGGGAAATCCACATTTTCTGCTACGGTAAGCGAATCGAACAGGGCTGTACCCTGAAAGAGCATCCCGATTTCACGGCGTACTTCCCTCACCTGATCGTAGGGAAGGTGCACAAAATCCCGTCCATCGTAATTGATACTTCCGCTTTCCGGCTTAAGCAATCCCACCATGCATTTCAGCAACACAGATTTACCACCTCCACTTGCTCCAATGATGAGGTTGGGAATTCCGGGTTCAAATTTTGCATTGATATCAAACAGCACCTGCTTATCGGCAAAACGTTTGTTTAGGTTTACCAGTTCAATCATGGATTAGAGCATTAATTTGGCTATGATGAAATCGGCAAACAAAATGAGCACGCAGGAACGAGTAACGGCGCGGGTTCCGGCTTCTCCCACTTCCAAGGCGCCACCTTCGGTGAAATAGCCTTCGTAAGTACTCATGCTGGTGATGATAAAAGCAAACACCAGTGCTTTGGTCATGGAGACAGAAACCGTAAACAGCTTGAAGGTTTCGCGTGCCCCTTGAATAAATTCATTGGGAGGCATTAAGTCGGTCATGCGCGCAGCCAGGATACCACCGCTAATCATGAGGAAATTGGCCACAATGATGAGGCAAGGAATCATGATTACACCGGCAATGATTTTTGGAAGTCCCAAAAATCCGCTGCTGTTGATTCCCATCACTTCCAGCGCATCTATTTGTTCGGTTACCCGCATGTTGCCTACTTCTGAGGCAATATTGGCGCCAACCTTTCCGGCCAGTACAAGGCAGGTGATGGTAGGGGCAAATTCCAGTAACGAACTGTCGGACACGATGGTACCGATAACCTTCTTGGGTATCAGCGGCGAAACCAGCTGGTAGGCAGTTTGCAAGGTGGTTACAGCGCCAACAAACACGGAAATAATGGTGACAATGCCAAAGGATCCCACACCAATATTGTTCATTTCGTGGATGGTGCGTTCGAAAAATACCTTAAAACGCTCCGGTTTGAAGAACATGCTGCGAACAAACAGGATGTAACGGCCGAGCTCAAAAAACAGCTTGTTCATTTTGAAGCGGTAAAATTAGTGATAAATTGGGAATGAATACCACTGCGCATATCAGTTCAGGGTTTAACAAAAAATAGCTTACCCGATTTTACTCCAAACAGTTCGGTGTGGAATGCGTCCCAATTCCTGCCTAACACCAAAATGTTCCGCTTTCATCAGCAAAGGATCCGCATTGAGCAGGTCTTCGGCTTTCGCCCTGGCCAGTAAGAGCCATGCTTCATCGTGGCGTATATCCGCCAGCTTTAAATCCAAAATGCCGCTTTGCCGGGTTCCATCAAGCTCTCCGGGGCCGCGCAATTCCAGGTCTACCTTGCTTATTTCGAAGCCATCAGTGGTGCGAACCATCGTATCCATGCGTTTTTTGGCAGTAGCCGACAATTTATTTCCCGCTACCAGGATACAATAACTTTGGTTGCCGCCTCGGCCAACACGGCCACGCAGCTGGTGCAGCTGGGCCAGTCCGAAACGTTCTGCATTCTCAATCACCATAACGGTAGCATTGGGCACGTTCACACCAACTTCTATCACGGTTGTAGCCACCATGATGTCGGTTTGTCCGTTGCGGAATTTCCGCATTTCATCATCTTTCTCCTCCGGTTTCAATTTGCCGTGAACCATGCTGTATCTGAATTCCGGTGCGGGTAAATAGTCATTTACCATGTCGTATCCCGACATCAGGCTTTTTAAATCCAGTTTTTCGCTGTCTTCAATCAATGGAAATACATAGTATACTTGCCTTCCGGCTTTTATTTCCTTCCGGATAAAATCCATGATCAACGGGCGGTTGCTGCCCGGCCTGAGAACGGTTTGAATGGGTTTTCGACCGCCGGGCAACTGGTCAATTACGCTCACGTCCAAATCGCCGTATACGGTCATGGCAAGGGTTCTGGGGATGGGTGTGGCGGTCATCACCAGCACATGCGGAGGAAGCTGGGCTTTCATGCTCAATTTGGCGCGCTGTGCCACACCAAAGCGGTGTTGTTCGTCTATCACCACCAGTCCAAGGTTTTTGAATGCCACCGATTCTTCTATCAATGCGTGTGTGCCAATAAGAAAAGGAACATCGCCATTTTTGATGCCTTCAAGGATGCCTGTACGCGCTTTTTTTGGGGTGCTGCCGGTGAGCAAAACGGGTTTCAGGTGCATGCCTTCAAGCATTTCGCTGATGCTGTAAAAGTGCTGAGCGGCCAATATTTCGGTGGGAGCCATCACACAAGCCTGAAATCCGTTGTCGGCCGCGAGCAACATGCTCAGCAGGGCTACCATGGTTTTGCCACTGCCCACGTCGCCTTGCAGCAGGCGGTTCATTTGTTTGCCGGTTTTCATATCGGCCCGGATTTCCTTCAATACCGTTTTTTGTGCATCGGTAAGGGTAAAGGGGAGGTGCTCTTTGTAAAAGGTATTGAACAAGTGCCCGACTTCGGTAAATACCGGCCCTCTCACGGTTTGGTTTCGGTGCGATTTTACCTGCAGGTGTCGCATTTGCAGGTAAAACAATTCTTCAAATTTCAACCTGTTTTGGGCCGCTTCCAGCATGCCCAAATCGGCAGGGGCGTGCAATTGTTTGATGGCCTGGGTTCTGGATATGAGCCGCAGCTCCCGCAGCAGGTTTTCAGGCAGGTTTTCCGGAATTTCCAATTTGCTGTCGGCAAGTGCCATGCGGGTAATTTGCACCATGAACCGGTTGTCCAGCCGGCGTCTTCGCATGCCGTCGGTGAGTGGATACACAGGCACCAGTCCTTTGCCCTGGGTTCCGGTGTTGCCACTTTCCAGCTCCGGATGGGCCATGGAAAGTTTTCCTTTAAAATCGGAAATCCTGCCATAGGCCATGTATTGGTCGCCGGGTTTCACCGATTTCGAAACCCAGGGAATGCCCTGAAACCAGATCAGTTCCAGCATGCCTGTTTCGTCCTGCAGGATGGCAGTAAACCTCCGGCCAGCGCCCATTCCCAGCAAATCTGTGCTGATAATTCTGCCCCTGACCTGTACGCTGGCTTCAGCATTGCCCAATGAGGCGATGGTGTATACTTTTGAGCGGTCTTCGTGCCTTGCAGGATAATGCATGAGCAGGTCGCCAACACTGTGAATGTCCAGTTCCTTTTTTAGCGCTTCGGCACGCTGAGGCCCGACACCTTTAAGGTATTCGATGGGAGTATCAAGGTAGCCGGCCATGTTTGCGAATTTACACCAAACAACAATCATCCTGCACACCGATTTATCCCAATGAATTTGGAAATGTGGGAAAAATTCATTATATTAGTTAGGTGGTAAATTGAGGAAGCTTAATCCCCGGTCTCAAATGCAGATTCTCAACACCCTGTATTTTTTTGTTATCTTCGCCCCATGCTTACTGGAAAAACTGCTTTAATAACTGGCGCTTCCCGCGGAATAGGAAAGGGAATTGCCGAAGTGTTTGCCAAACATGGTTGCAACATTGCTTTCACCTTTGCCTCTTCTGTAGAAAAGGCCATGGCTTTCGAACAGGAACTGTCTGCTGCCTATGGTGTGAAAGTTAAGGGCTACCAAAGCAATGCCGCTGATTTTAAAGCCAGCGAAGCATTGGCCAATGCGGTGATTGCCGATTTTGGGAAAGTAGATGTGCTCATCAACAATGCCGGTATCACCCGCGATACGCTTTTGCTGCGCATGACCGAAGAACAGTGGGACGATGTGTTGAATACCAACCTCAAAAGTGCATTCAACCTCACCAAAGCATTTCTCAAGCATTTTCTGGGAAATAGGGCTGGTAGCATCATCAACATGACCAGCATTGTGGGAATTACGGGCAATGCAGGTCAGGCCAACTACGCGGCTTCCAAAGCAGGTATGATTGGGTTTACCAAATCGGTGGCTAAGGAACTGGGTAGCCGAAATGTACGTTGCAACGCCATAGCACCGGGCTTTATAGAAACTGAAATGACCGAGTCGTTGAACGAGGATGTGAAAAAATCCTGGATTGATACCATTCCTTTGAAACGTGGTGGCACCCCCGATGACGTGGCCAATGCCTGTTTGTTCCTGGCTTCTGATTTAAGCACTTACATTACCGGTCAAACCATCAATGTTTGCGGTGGCATGGTGATGTGAGCTTGCTAGACATAAAAAATAACAGTTTTTCAGGCGGTATGGGTCCAACAACCCATGCACAAATTATCTTTGCTGCTTCATGGCATTAGATCAAACCGGCCCGGATTTTCCTTACGAAAAAAACATGGGTTTTTTCGACCACATCGATGAGCTGCGCAAGCGCCTCATGCGGCTGGCCTTTGTACTTCTGGTATTGATCGTCGTTTCCTTTTTCTACGTTTCCGAGATTTTTGATTTTATCATCCTTTCTCCATTTAAAGAAGGCTTTTGGGGATATGAATTCTTTTGCAAAGCAGGACGCTATTTTACGGGCAAAGACATCATGTGCTGGACACCACCGCAACTGGAAATGCAAAGCCAGCAAATTCAAGGGCAATTTGTGTCCGCGTTCAAAATATCCATGGTGGTGAGTTTTGTGGTTTCTTTCCCTTACCTGATTCACCAAATATGGCAGTTTATCAAGCCTGCACTCAGTATCAAAGAAATCAGGAAAACGCGGAGCAGCCTGTTTGTAGTGTCTTTGTTGTTTTTTACCGGAGTGGCATTTGCCTATTTCTTTTTGGTGCCGCTGGCCAGCAATTTTTTGCTTGGCTACAGCCTCAATCCCCAAATTAAAAATATCATCACCATTTCCAGTGTCACAGGATTTGTATCGTTCATGTGTTTGGCCACAGGTCTGGTGTTTGAGCTTCCTGTATTGATTTACGTACTTGCCCGCATTGGGTTTGTGAGTGCAGCATTTCTCATCAAATACTGGCGCTATGCAGCCGTTATCATCTTTATTATTGCCGGCATAGCCACCCCGTCTCCCGATATTTTTAGCCAGCTGTTGCTGGGTTTGCCGCTTATGCTGTTGTATGTGATTGGGATATTTATTGCCAAAAGGGTAGAAAAGCGCAGGGCTGAAGCGGAGCAATAAGCTTCATTTTTCCACAAAGCATCATCAAACGAATAAAATCAGGGGCAGGCTGATTAATTTTGAGCCTAATAAATATTTAAACATGAATGTTGCCATTGGTTCCGATCACGCTGGGTTTAAACTCAAAAATGAAATGCTGGTTTATCTGTTGGAAAAGGGGATAGAATTGCAAGATTTTGGTCCTGATTCTGCCGATAGCGTGGATTATCCTGATTTTGCGCACAAAGTAGCGGAAAGTGTGGCCGATGGCGATAACGATCTGGGCATTTTGATTTGTGGAAGCGGCAATGGTGTTTGCATCACGGCCAATAAGCACAAAGGGATTCGCGCGGCCTTGGCCTGGGAGGAAGAGATTGCATCCCTGGCAAGGCAGCACAACAACGCCAATATTCTTTGTGTGCCTGCACGATTTGTGAGCAAACAAAAGGCCTTTAGAATTGTGGATGCCTGGCTAAACGCCGAATTTGAGGGCGGAAGACACCAAAACAGGGTGTCCAAAATAGAAGGAGAATAATCTTGTCCGGTGCAGCAATGAGGCACATGGTTCTACAATAAATTGGGATAGCGGTTTTCAGCTAATCCCATTGGTTGTGTATTCCCTTAGTTTTAGGGTGATTCCTGGCGGAGTTATAATTTTATTTTTTTCAATGTTAGTGGTTTAAAGGATATAGTTGTATTGACGAACTGAATTTCATGAAATATGATGCTATATATTATTTATAAAAATTAGTCTTATGTCTATTATATTTAATGATTGGAAATACATAATAATTTCCTTAAAAAAATCCATTCAAATATTTATCTTTGCTAAAATAATAAAATAAATATATGAAAAAATGTCTATTGGTTTTAATGACAATTTCTTGTTTGTCCAGTGCGTTTTCGCAAACAAAATTCCGTGAAGGTGCTTTGTGGGGATACAAAGACAAAAAAACAAACGCTGTACTTATCAAGCCAAAATTTGGTTATGCAGAGGATTTTAAAGACGGGTTTGCCGTTGTTAGTGAGCAGGCTGCTACTCCTAATGCAAAGAAAAAGATGAAAGCAATAAATCTTCAAGGAGCATATATCAATGATACCGCCTATGATTATCTGCAGAATCTGGGTCAAGGGTTCTTTGGTTTCGCATACAAATTAAATAACAGCAGATATGGTATTTTAGATAAAAGTGGAAAAGTTATGATTCAACCCGAGTTGAACTATGTTCCCACAATCTCTGAAGGGCTTATGGTTTTATCCAACGGTTCAAAATGCGGTGCAATTGATTTAAAAGGGAATTTCGTTATCCCTTATAATGATTATGCAATGTCTGATTTTAAGTGCGGGGTATCCGTTGTCAGTAAAGGTGGATATCAGAAAGGATTAATGGGAAAAACAGGAGCAATTGTTTATGCTCCGGATTCTTCCGGAATAGTTACAATAGGATATTTTAACAAATCCTGTGTTGCCGAATTTCGTAAGAAAGATAACCGTTACGGGTTAATCAGCTCAACCGGTAAGATTTTGGTCCAGCCAATTTATACCAGAACTTCAGGGTTGAATGACAATGGAGTAATGTTATATAAAGACGGTGTTCAGGTCGGTTTTACCGGAACAGGACAAAAGAAATAAAACGGTATAATTAATTGATAAAAAAGCGAACAACCAGTTGTTCGCTTTTTTATTTAACAGGTATCTGAAATCTGTTGCGATGGTTATGAAGATGCCATATCCAATTTCTCTTATGGCTTGAATTTTAGTACAATGGATGCATTTATTACTGGAACATACGGCTAATTGCTAATATGCCCGCCATATAACCACAATCAATGCCCGGTATGATGGCTGGCAGGGTTGCGGGATGGATGATGTTGCATTTTTGAATAATCAATTCATAAACATTAATCAAGCCGTGGAAATTTCAAAAAGCTGTATAGACGCCTGTTTGGCCTGTGTGGTCACCTGCGAACGTTGCATCACAAATTGTGTTGCATCGGGTCACAAAGAGTGTATTTTGTTGTGCCGCGACTGTGCCGACGTTTGCGCCTTGTGCGCACGGTTCGAAGCCAGGGGATCCCGGTTTGGTAAAGCCCTGCATGCTTTGTGCGCAGAGGTTTGCCATGCCTGTTCTATTGAATGCTCAAAGCACGCTGCTCATCAGGAATCCTGCCGGGAATGTGCAGAAGCATGTAAAGAATGCGCTGCCATTTGCGGAGAACTTGCTAAGGCATAAGCAACCCCAAACACAAAATCCACCTGGCCGGCTTGCCAAACAATCGGGGAGGCTCTGCGCCAATTTATGGGTGCTTTGTATTTTTGTTTATCCCATCGTTGAGGGTCCTCTTATGTGCCCTATGCCACAGGAATGGGGTTGCTTCTGGCATTTTGCAGTTGTGAAACGGTCAATTTCATCCATTTAACCACCTCAAATTCCTGTTTCCGCTACAAATTGCCTCGGGTTTTGGTAACTTTGTCCTGTTTTTATGATCCAATACCGCAAAACCCTCTACGCCAACTACCACACCACCCAGAGCGGCAGGGCGTCACTCACGAATGCTCAGGCCTTGTTTAACCGGGAAAAAAGGCAATTTGCCCGCGAGGTTATGCCCAGTTTGCGATGCAGCAAAACAGCCACCATTTTTGATATGGGCTGCGGTTCGGGTAGTTTATTGAAAGCCTTACAGGAAGCAGGTTTTACCCAGGCAACCGGTATGGATATCAGCGAGGAGCAGGTGAACATGGCTGCAGATATGGGCGTTGCCAATGTGGTGTTGGGCGATGCCCTTGAACACGTGAAAACGGCAAACCAGGCCTACGATGTTGTTTTGGGAATGGATATTATTGAACACTTTACCAAAGATGAATTGCTGGAATTGCTTCAGGGTATTCAGCGTGCGCTGAAACCAGGAGGAATGGTTATGTTTCGCACCCCCAATCTGGATGCACCCATGAGCACGGTTTTTGCCAACGGCGATTTCACCCACGAAAATTATTTGAACGCCAGCAGCGCCAAACAGGTAATGCTGGCCTGCGGATTTGATTTTGTGGATGTGAAACCCTCTGTAATGTTTATTGAAAATCCCCTGAAAGAACTTATTCGCAAGGGAATGTGGACCATCCTGAAATTTAAGTTGAAACTGCAGTTGTTTGCCACGGCACGCAGCAGCAGGGATATTGTATTTACCCCGAATTTAATCATTCTAGCGCAAAAAAATAAATGAACAAGACGGCACTTATTACTGGCGCCTCCAGCGGAATAGGCCTGGCATGCGCCGAATTGATGGCAGCTGCCGGTTATCAGCTAATTCTCACGGCCCGCAGGGCAGACAGGCTCAATGAACTTGCCGCAGAACTTGCAGCCAAACATGGAATTGGGGTGAAAACGCTGGTTTTTGATGTTCGCAACAAGCAAGAGGTTGCTGCAGCGCTAAAATCCCTCGATGCTCCCGATGTGCTCATTAACAATGCAGGACTGGCTTTGGGCCTGTCGCATTTTTATGCAGGTGATACCGACCATTGGGATACCATGATTGATACGAACGTGAAGGGCCTGCTCTATGTGAGCCGTGTGTTTGCCGAAAAAATGATAGCCCGTGGTTCCGGACATATTGTGAATGTGGGTTCTATTGCCGGCAAAGAAGTATATGAAAACGGCAATGTTTACTGCGCAAGCAAGCATGCAGTAGATGCATTAACCAAGTCCATGCGCCTGGAATTGGCTGCCCACGGTATCAAGGTTACAGGAATTCATCCCGGTGCGGTTGAAACCGAATTCAGCATTGTGCGTTTTGGTGGTGACGAAGCCCGTGCCAAAAAGGTATATGAAGGATTTGAAAACCTGGTAGCCGCAGACATCGCCGATGCGGTTGTTTGGGCCGTTTCTCGCCCTTCGCATGTAAACATAAACGACATTGTTATTATGCCTTCTGCACAGCCTGCTGCAGGTATGGTGCTTCGCAAATAATTTGCCGATGAGCAACAAGAATAAAAACAAAAACGGCATTGTGTACAGCACCAATCCCGATTTTAATTATACTGCAGAGACAGACGATACAGAAACGCCGCCGGCAACCAAGCAGACGCTGTATGTTCGCAGGGAGGTTCGAAATGGAAAACCTGTTGTGGTTATCAAGGATTTTGTTGGCAAAGCCGAAGATTTGAAACAGTTGGAAAAGCTATTGAAAAATCACTGTGGCGTGGGTGGAACCAGCAAAGATGGTGATATCCTGATTCAGGGGGATTTTAAGGATAAGGTAAAGTTGTTTTTGGAAAAGCAAGGCTACAAAACCAAGGGCTGAATTAGAACAAGCCCGGGTTATTGCCTTTGTTGTGAATCCTGCCCAAATGCTGGTATGCAAGGTGCGTGGCTTCTCTTCCCCTTGCTGTGCGCATGAGGTAGCCTTCCTGGATAAGGAAAGGTTCGTAAACTTCTTCGATGGTTCCGGCGTCTTCACCCACTGCAGTAGCGATGGTGTTAAGCCCTACAGGCCCTCCTTTGAATTTATCAATGATGGTTGCCAGGATTCGGTTATCCATGTCGTCCAGTCCGTCTGCATCCACATTAAGGGCTATTAAGGCAAATTTGGCAATATCCAGTGTGATGGTGCCGTTTCCTTTAATCTGGGCAAAATCGCGGGTTCTTCTAAGCAGCGCATTGGCAATACGTGGGGTTCCACGGCTTCTGCGGGCTATTTCATAGGCGGCCTGGTCTTCGATGGGCGCGTTTAAAATACTGGAACTGCGTTTTATAATCCCACTGAGTACTTCGGCATTGTAGTATTCCAGCCTGAAGTTGATGCCAAAACGGGCACGTAGCGGAGCCGTAAGCAGTCCGCTGCGGGTGGTTGCGCCCACCAGGGTAAATGGACTCAGGTTAATCTGTACGCTGCGCGCATTGGGACCCGTATCAATCATGATGTCGATGCGGTAATCTTCCATGGCGCTGTACAAATATTCTTCTATCACAGGGCTTAGCCGGTGTATTTCATCAATAAACAATACATCGCCTTCGTCCAGGTTGGTGAGCAATCCAGCCAGATCGCCCGGTTTTTCAAGCACCGGTCCGCTGGTGATTTTCATGCTGCTGCCCAGTTCGTTGGCTACAATATAACTAAGGGTGGTTTTTCCCAGGCCGGGAGGACCGTGCAGCAAAACATGGTCGAGG
>CANKVN010000001.1 GCA_947487055.1 Flavobacteriales bacterium | reverse complement strand
ACATCAGCATACCAAAGGTTTGCTTGCACAAACACGCGTAGCAAACCTCGCCGATGAAAATACTCTGAATAGCTTGATTCCAGGCAATGAAATTGTGGTATCGCTGTTGCCTCCGCCCATGCATCCTGTGGTTGCAACATTGTGTCTGAAATGGAATGTGCATTTCGCCTCTGCGTCCTATGTGAGCGACAGTATGCGCAGTTTACACAGCGAGGCCCGTGCAAAAGGATTAACCTTCTTGAATGAACTTGGATTGGATCCCGGTATAGACCACCTCAGCGCCATGCAGGCAATGGACAAGATTCGTGTCAACGGTGGCATCATTCATTCCTTTGAAAGCTATTGTGGTGGGTTGATACATGAAGATGATTGTACCGAGAATCCCTGGAAATATAAATTTAGCTGGAATCCCAGGAATGTGGTGTTGGCAGGACAGGGAGGTTACAGCACTTTTTTAATGGATGGTATTTTGCGAACCTTGCCCTGGCACAGGGTTTTTGACGAAGCCACAACGCTGGAAATACCTGATTTGGGAGGGTTTGATGCCTATGCAAACAGAGATAGCTTGTCTTACACGGAAACCTATGGCTTGTCTGGTTTGAAAACCATGATCAGGGGTACCATCAGGCGCAAGGATTATTGTAAAAACTGGCAAGTATTGGTGGGTCTGGGTTATACCGATGGCCAGCAGTTGCTGCCTTCAAGCATTAACAGCATTGGGGCTTTGAGTTCGGCATTAAGCGGCAAGCGCAGCAACCAATCCATGGTGGACTGGTTAATTGCATCCAAAACAATTGATTCGTCGCAGGCAAACTGGTTCAGGTTTTTAGAACTGGATGATCTTACTCCTTTGGTTGCTGAGCCCAAAACGGCCGCTGATTTGCTAGAGCTGGTTTTGATGCAAAAATGGCAATTGCAGCCGCAAGACAGGGACGAAGTGTTGATGTACCATAGGATTGGATACCACGAAAACGGGGTTTCCAAGGTTTTGCATTCGGTGATGCGGGTTGTGGGTGAGGATGCCACCAGAACCGCTATGGCCAAAACGGTAGGTCTGCCACTGGCCTTAGGTGTGGAAGCCATTGTTTCCGGTACTTGTCAGGAGTTTGGGGTGGTGGTTCCCGTAAGCAGTTTTTGGTATGGTGCGGTGCTTCCTAAGCTGGAAGGGTATGGCATTACATTTTCCGAAACAGTTCAGATTTTATAAATAAATACTAAGGGTTATCGGCTGTCTGCCGTAAATTTGACGTTAATAATTGTTATGAGCGATGCCATTAACTCAGGAAAGGCTCCAGAGCCTGTAGGATTATATCCGCATGCCCGCAGGGTAGGTAATTTGTTGTTTCTTAGCGGTGTTGGGCCGCGCGAAAAAGGCACAAAGAAGATTCCCGGTGTGGAATTGGACGAAGCCGGAAACATTGTTTCCTATGATATTGAAACCCAGTGCAGAAGCGTGTTTCAAAACGTTCGATGGATTTTGGAAGATGCCGGTAGTAGCTGGGAGAATATTGTGGATGTAACTGTTTTTCTCACCAACATGAAAGATGATTTTAAAACCTACAACAGGCTTTGGGCAGAGTATTTTTCTGAAAATCCACCTTGCAGGACCACCCTGGAAATAAATTGTTTGCCAACGCCAATTGGCATTGAACTTAAGGTTCTTGCAACGATTGGTTGATGTCAACCGATTCACGCATTTCCAATTTTCCTTTTAAACGCTCCAATTGATTTCTTAGGCCAGCTATGGCTTTATCGAGGGCGTTTTCAAACGTTTGGTCCGCTTCCGATACAAAAAGTTGGCTCTCAGGAACATTGATTTTGATCTCAATAATTTTATTCTGCTTGTTATCGGCTTTGTCTACCTTTAAGTAAACTGTGGCATCCAAAGCACGTTGGTGCATACGGCTCATTTTTTCCAGTTTGCCGGAAATAACATCGAGCAACTTTTGATCTGCTTTGAAATTGGTGGGTTGAAATTGGATTACCATGGATATTGAATGATTGGGTTTTACTTGGTGTTTGCTTAATGCAATTTACTTAAAAAAGCGAAAATGCAATGCTGCTTTGGTCATCAACGATAAACGGATTCAACCAATAGATGAATATCAATTCCTTGGATGCAAAGCGTGTATTTTCTTTAATTTCTCAAAACTATTCTTGGTATAAACCTGCGTAGCCGCAAGGCTGGAATGTCCTAAAATTTCTTTGATAGCCATCAATTGCGCACCATTGTTAAGCATGTGGGTAGCAAAGGAATGCCGCAGCACGTGGGGGCTGGTTTTTAAGGAGTCGCTAAACAAACGTAAATAACGGTTTACGAGGCGGTATATGTACATTCTATACATGGGTTTGCCATTTTCCGTGGAAAATAGATAACCATTCCTACCGGAGAGCCAAAGGCTCAAACCATCTTCAATCTCGCTGTGCAGCGGAATAACGCGTTGCTTGTTGCGCTTACCTGTTACCTGAACGGTTTTGCGGTGTAAATCAACATCTCCGCACTGAAGGCCGGTTAATTCGCTCAATCGCATGCCGGTGGTATAAAACAGCAGCAATAATAAGCGGTCCCTTTCGCCGTTGGGTTGTTCCTGCCAGGGGAAATGGGAGAACATGCTTTGAATGTCTTTTGCGGGAATATCCTGAACAATCCTTCGTGGCATTTTGGGCAAACTGATTTTGGCCAGTGGGTCGGCTTTCAATATGCCCTGTTTGCGCAGGTAGCGGGTAAAGGAGCGCAATACCGATATTTTGCGGTGTATAGACCTCGGTTGCAGGCCGTTTTCCATCAGCAGGGCCATCCAGCCCCGCACCTGAATGGTGTTTAATCCTTCCACAACATCAAGGCCATTGGATTTGCTGTGTTCTTCAAACTGTTCAAGGTCGTTTTGATAAGCAGCAACCGTGTGCACCGACATGCGCCTGTTCAGGGCAAGGTAATCCAAATAATCCACTGTCAATGCATGCATATCACAAATTAAACGCTGTCCGTGGGGCGAATATTGTGCGTTTTATTAACCTGCGTGGATAACCCAAAATGTAGAATTTATATTTACTTTGTTACCTTCGCTTATATGCTGTCAAGGAAAAATTTTTTACGCGCTTTGGGATTGGTGGGAGTAGCCGGAATGGTTAAGGATTTGGATGCAAGTCCTCGCCGAAAACCCCTGGTGGTTTCTACCTGGGATTTTGGTTTAGCCGCCAACGCTGCCGCGTGGAAAGTGCTGCAATCAGGAGGATATGCCCTGGATGCAGTTGAGGCGGGTGTTGCTATTCCGGAAGCGGATCCCAAAATCACTTCTGTGGGCTATGGCGGATATCCTGACAGAGACGGCCGTGTAACGCTGGATAGCTGCATCATGGATGAGGCCTGGAATTGTGGTTCTGTGGCCTGTTTGGAGCACATTATGCATCCTTCTGCGGTAGCCAGAAGGGTCATGGACAAAACACCCCATGTGATGCTGGTGGGCGATGGTGCGCTGAAATTTGCGCTGGAACAGGGTTTTTCCAAAACCGACTTACTTACCCCTGAGGCGGAGCAAGCATGGAAACAGTGGTTGGAAAAATCGGAATACAAACCTGAACCCAACTGGGAACTAAACCACGATACGATTGGCATGCTGGCAATAGACCAGCAGCAGCGGCTTTGCGGAATTTGCACCACAAGCGGGCAAGCATGGAAGATGCACGGCCGTGTGGGTGATTCTCCTGTTATTGGTGCGGGTTTGTATGTGGATGGGGAAGTGGGCGCAGCAACCTGCAGCGGATTGGGTGAGGAAATGATTAGGTCAGCGGCATCGCACAGTATCGTGGAGGCAATGCGTTCAGGCATGAAGCCGCAAAAGGCTTGTGAAGATGTAATGAAACGAATATTGAAAAAGCGCGGCAATAAGGTGAGCAAAACCCAGGTTTGCTTTTTGGCCGTGGATATTCATGGGAATGTTGGCGCCTACAGCCTGCTTAAGGGTTTTGAATACGCCATTACCCATGACGGCCGCAACGAAGTGTTGCAGGCTCCGTACATGCTGAATGAATAAAAAAAGCCGCTTAAAGCGGCTTAAATATTTTCAAGTGGAATCAGAAGCTGTTTATGGCTCCAAATCCTGCTGTTGCATGTGTTGGCGGTAAACAGCCCGAATTTTCTGCATACGCTTGGTGATGCAGGGTTTCTCGAACGATTGACGAGACCTTAGTTCTTTTACAACGCCTGTTTTCTCGAATTTCTTCTTGAATTTTTTCAGCGCTTTATCAAGCGAGTCGCTTTCTTTAACGTTGATCAGTATCATTTTTTCCTACTTACTTATTTTTTTAAGGAGTGCAAATATAGTTAAAAAGTAACTAATTCCAAATTAATTCAGCTTTTTAACACAGATCTGCTGATAACAAGTTTTTGTATCTCGCTGGTGCCTTCTCCAATGGTGCACAGTTTGCAGTCGCGGTAAAATTTTTCAACCGGAAAATCTTTGGTGTATCCGTATCCGCCAAAAATCTGAACCGCTTCATTGCTGCAGAATACACTCACCTCGCTTGAATAATATTTAGCCATTGCGCTTTCTTTGTTGATGCTTTTGCCTTGGTTTTTTAGGTCTGCTGCTTGCAGTGTCAGCAATTCTGCTGCCTCAATGCGCGTGGCCATATCGGCCAGTTTAAATCCAATAGCCTGAAAATTGGCAATAGGTTGCCCAAACTGCTGACGTTCTTTGCTGTATTTTACGCTGGCCTCAAAAGCACCTTTGGCAATACCGAGTGAAAGAGCTGCAATGGAAATCCTGCCACCATCCAGTATTTTCATGGCTTGAATAAATCCCTCGCCTACATTGCCAAGGCGGTTGCTATCGGGAATGCGACAGTCTTCAAAAATCAGTTCGGCCGTTTCGCTTGCGCGCATGCCCAATTTATTTTCTTTTTTACCGCCCTTGAATCCGGGAGTGCCGCGTTCAACCACAAAGGCAGAAATGCCGTGGCTGTCCAGCAAATCGCCTGTTCTGGCCAAAACCACCGCTACATCGCCGGTGATGCCGTGTGTAATCCAGTTTTTGGTGCCGTTAAGAATCCATTCGTCTCCATCTTTTTTGGCAACACACTGCATTCTCAATGCATCTGAGCCGGTATTGGCTTCTGTTAATCCCCATGCGCCAATCCACTCGCCGGTTGCCAGTTTTGGCAGCCAACGCTGTTTTTGTTCTTCGTTTCCAAATTGCAGTATGTGGCCTGTGCAAAGGCTGTTGTGCGCTGCCATACTCAACCCGATGCTGCCGCAAACTTTCGCCAGTTCTTCAATGGCAGCTGCGTATTCAAAATACCCAAGTCCGGATCCTCCGTATTCCTGTGGAACCAATACACCCATCAAACCCAGTTCGCCCAAAGCTTTGAAAACATGTACGGGGAATTCCTGGGCTTCATCCCAGTTCATAAAATCAGGCCTTATGTGTTTATCAGCAAAGTCCCTTACGGTTTGCCTGATTAGTTGAACATTTTCATTGGTAGAGAATTCCATAATTGGGCGCAAAATTACGCATGAATTGCCTCTAAGTGTAAACCCAACATCAATATTGGGTAAAGAATTTATTTTAATCGTTGAAATTCAGGTAAGGAAGCATTTTGGCAAGTTCTTCCGGGGCGATGATGCGGATTTCTTTGATGTTGTCCAGGGTCAGTTTTCCCCGTTGATTGCGGAACGCAACCATTACCCTGGCTTGCCGTTCACTGATGTAGGGATGGCTTTTCAGCTTTTCTGCCGTTGCCGAATTAACCGGTATTTTTTTAATTTCACCGGAAACCACCTTCATTCTTGGCAGAAGCCCTTTAAGCACCGAAGTATCGGTGTATTTGGTTTCTAGGATTTGCTGGGTTTGTGTAAATCCGCCCAGGGCGTCCCGGAAACGGATGATTTTAATTGCGGTTTTGCTGCCAATTCCCGGCAGTGCAATTAAATCTGAAGTATCGCACTGGTTGATGTTGATTACCTCAATGCTGGATTTTTTCTTGTTGCTGCCTTTGAAAGTAAGAAAACGCTTTACCAGGGCAGTATCCAAACCTGTTTCCCTGCTCAGTTCTTCGGCAGATGAGAAACGATGCCCCAGTTTTATCTTTTCGTACAGCAGCTTAGACTGGTCCTGGGTTAAACCCATATTTTCAAAATCCTCCTGTTTGGCATATTTCCAGTAAACATGCCGTGATTTGCGTTTTCTGTAAAACGAATCAGTAGCAGCTTGGTGTTTTGCCAGCAGTAAGTTAAGCTGATGGCTGTCTAGGTCGAATTGAATGCCTGTAGCCGTTTGTTGTGTGCCCAGCCAGGCGGGGAGTAGCAGTAGCAGCGTTGCGATAAACAACATAAAAAAAGCCCCGGCGCTTTCACCCTTGGTTAGGGAAAGCCACTTGCCGGGGCTTTTTGTTTTCATGTTTTTGGTTTAAGATTTTGCTGTAGCCAGTTTTTCCTTGCGGTATTCACCACTGTCAAGCTTGTGCTTAATGGCTTTGAATGCAGTGATCGTTTCCTGCACATCCTCCAGGGTATGAACCGCGGTTGGAATCAAGCGCAGCATAATAACCCCTTTTGGAACCACCGGATAAACCACGATGCTGCAGAAAATGTCATAATTTTCGCGCAGGTCAAAGGTCATATGGGTGGCTTCAGGAATCGTTCCGTTCAGCAATACAGGCGTAACCGGGGTGGTGGTGATACCAATATTGAAACCAGCTTCGCGAAGCCCATTTTGCAGGGCGTTCACAATTTTCCAAAGGTTGTCCTTCAGTTCAGGTCTGGTTCTGATCAGTTCCAAACGCTTGATGGAACCAATGGTCATGGGCATTGGCAAAGCTTTGGCGTAAATCTGACTGCGCATGTTGTAGCGCAGGTATTTGATGATTTTGGAGTTAGCGCCTACAAAGGCTCCAATTCCTGCCATGCTTTTGGCAAAAGTGCTGAAATAAACATCAATGCCATCCATGCAATCTTGCTCTTCACCTGTTCCGGCGCCTGTTTTTCCCATGGTGCCAAAACCATGCGCATCGTCCACAAACAAGCGGAATTTGAATTTATCTTTAAGCGCAACAATTTCTTTCAATTTGCCTTGAGAGCCACTCATACCAAAAACACCCTCGGTGATAACCAAGATGCCGCCACCGGTTTTTTCGGCCAGTTTGGTAGCATGGTTCAATTGCTTTTCCAGGCTCTCGATATTGTTGTGCTGAAACATAAAGCGTTTACCAATGTGCAACCTCATGCCATCTATAATGCAAGCATGCGATTCTGCGTCGTAAACGATTATATCATGGCGGTCTACCAGCGCGTCGATGGTAGAAACCACACCCTGGTAACCAAAGTTCAGCAAAATCACGTCTTCCATACCGATGAACGTGGCCAGGTCTTTTTCAAGTTGTTCATGGTAATTGCTGTTACCGCTCATCATGCGCGCCCCCATGGGGTATGCCATACCGTAGGCAGCTGCAGCATCGGCATCGGCTTTCATCACTTCGGGGTGATTGGCCAATCCCAAATAGTTATTCAAACTCCAGTTCAACTTCAATTTGCCGTTGAACTTCATTCTTGGTCCTATCGGGCCTTCAAGCTTTGGAAAGGTGAAATAGCCATGGGCATCATCGGCATGTTCGCCCAGCGGGCCCATCCGATTTACCACTTTTTCAAAAATGTCGTTTACCATGAATTAGTTAAAGGATATAGCTGCAAAGTTACAATGATTTGGGGATTATAGTACGCTATTTTCCCACGAGGAAAATGCAGGGTTTTTTCCCGATAACAATGGGGTATTCAGACCATTCTGCGATGCTTTTTGTTTGGATAAAACCATCCTCTTCGTGCAGGTTGCAGGCCAGACACAGCCTGGTGTTTGCGGTCATGCTGCTGAGCAATGTTTGGAAAAAGCGGTCTGAGCGGTAGGGTACTTCGATAAATGCGTGTGTGTATCCGAATCGGTTGATATCTTTACCGATTTGCGATAAAAACTGCTTTAGTTCGGGTTCTTTAACCGGAGCATAGCCATGAAAGGTGAATTGCTGTCCGTTTAGGCCGCTACCGCTTAGTGCCAGGATAATGCTGGAAGGGCCGGAAATTACCTTCACTGCAACTTCATTCTTGTGGGCCCAGGCAGCAACATCAGCGCCGGGATCGGCCATGCCTGGCATTCCGGCTTCGCTCACCACTCCAACATCGCCTTTTTTTAGGCTTTTTTGAAGAAAAACAGACAGCGCAACTTTGTCGTACTCGCGGTATAATTCAAATATTTGCAGCTCATCGATGTTAATACCCAAATTCAATGAGGCAATGAATCTGCGGAAGGTTCGGGCATTTTCTGCAACCCAGTGTTTTATGGTGTTTAGGTGATCTAAAAATTCTTTGTGCAGCAGGCTGTGTGAAGATAAACTGCCCAGCGGCATGGGAAACATGATAACTGTATGCTTTTTCTGTGTTGAAATTGGATTATTCTCCATATTTTTGTAGTATGGGTTTGCGGTTGAAGCAGTTGATTCTGTTGGTTGTTCTGGTTCTGGGTGTAAAGCGCCCGGTTCTTGCACAAACCTACGGCAATGAGTGGATAGATTGGACCCAAAATCATTTCAAAATTAAAATTTGGAAAGATAACGTATACCGTCTGGGTTATTTTTCTGTTGATCCTTGGCTCACCTCCCGGGGTTTATACCTCAGCAACATTCCCCTCTCGGATTTTGCTATGTACAATATGGGTAGGCAGGTTCCTGTGTATGTATATGACCAAAATGGAAACAACCGTTTTGATGCTTTCGATTACATTGAATTTGTAGGTCATCCTGCCAATGGAGAGCTTGATGCCGGTTTATATGACAAGCCGGAGCATCAGCGGCATCAGTTGAAAAGCATGATGTCTGACACCAATGTTTATTTTTTCACCACACGTCCCGGACGCAGCAACTCCAGGTATTCCTTGTTTTCGGGCAATGCTACAGGGCCTTCCAGAAATTATCATATCAAGCGGTTTGTTTTTGCACCGGATTACAATTACTGCGAGGGTGATTATGTCGTGCTTGGCAGTCATGGTAGTTTTTACAGCGAATACATGCCCGGAGAGGGATTTGTTGGTGATTACTTCTGGGCACCATCTCAGTATTCGGTCGCATTAAACCATCCCGGTTATTATCCATTTGGACCGGCACCAACACTTACGGCAGGTCTCACGGCGCATACTCCTGCCACCAGCACAGTGCAGCCTAATAATCATTTTTCGATATTTTTAACCACCGACGGCAATGTAAAAAGAAAGCTTTCCGATACTGCTTTTCTTGGTGTTCGTCCGGTAACACAACAGTTTACCCTGCAATCCACAGATCTGCAGGGGGATAAATCATTTTTGTTGTATGCACCCGTCTTGCCTACTGGGATTAACAGCAGTATGTTTGGCCATTCCCACACCATTCTTGATTATCCGCGTATCCATGATTTGGGGGATTCTGCCGTATACAGTTTTTATGAAGATACTGCATCGTTTGCCCATTCCGAGACCTGGTCCAGTTACGGCAACGGTTTTCAAAATAAGCCATTGTTTTACGATGAAGTGAATGCAATCCGTTACCAAGGGGCTGTGGATGTGTCTACCAAGAAACTAACGGTGGTATCGCCTGCTGTTTTGCAGCGGGGAAAGGTTACCATGATTGACGATTCGAAGGTGGAAATGCTTGGTTTTATGCGGGTGGATACCGTTGCCCAAATCAATTACAATTACCATGTTGGGAATGCCGATTTTATCATGGTTTCCAGCAGAACTCTGGTTTCCCCAAAAGGAGAGCTCGAAAACTATAAAGCCTTTCGTTCTTCGCGCTACAATGTTCAGCTTAACCTTGTTCAAAACCTCTACGATTATTTCAGCTATGGACTCAGGCATCCACTTGCGATTCGGAACTACTGTAAATTTTTGATTGACAAATCAAGCCCATCCTCACAGCCACAGTATCTGTTGCTTTTAGGCCGGGGTTATGATAATGCATACAACAGGGGAAATGGGTTTAACCAATTAAGACCACTTCAGAAATTTAACCATGTGCCTACCATTGGTCACCCGGTTTGCGATTGGATGTTTACCTCCGGATTGGGTAAATCAAAACCCATGGAGCCCGCTATTGCTACTGGTCGCATACCCGCAGATAGTGCCAAGGATATTAATATTTACCTCGATAAGCTCAAAAGCCATGTGAGGCCCGACAACAATTATCAGGAATGGCAGAAAAATATCCTGCACCTGAGTGGCGGTGCCACTTACGACGAAACGTCAAAAATTAAAAGCATCATGGATGGTTTGCGGATTTTTCCCGAGGGAGATCCGTTTGCTGGCATTGTTACCCAGTTTTCCAAATCGGCTGTTGGAATTGTAGATCCTAATTTCCGGGAGAAAATAGTTTCAAGAATCAACAATGGAACCAGTTTGATAACCTTTTTGGGGCATGGAAGTACCTCCGTTACCGATATTGATATTGGGGTTCCGGAAAAGTACCTGAACGAAGGAAAATATCCGATTTATTATTTCAATGGTTGCCAGGTTGGTAATCCTTGTTTGCCAACTTCAACATTGGGTTTGGGAGAACGTATTTTCAGGGGTGAGAAAAAAGGTGCCATTGCTTTTATTGGTCAGGTTTCCCTTAGCGAGCTGTATACCATCAGTTCCCAAATGCGCTATTTCTACACCGATTATTTTGATTCAACCGATAACAAAACCATAGGTGGCGTGCTGAAATCCACGTTGTCTAAATGGCAGAATCCCAATTCGCCGCTGAATAAAATCCACTCCAGACAAATATTCCTGCAAGGAGATCCTGCTGTGGCCGTCTATAGCCCGCAGCTACCTGATTTAAGCATCAATAATCAAGCTATATTTCTGTATCCTGAAAATGCCTTTGCCTTGATGGACAGTTTTGATGTTGGCGTGGTGATTAGCAATTATGGGCGCGGAACCGCAGATAGTTTTAATGTGGATTTGCAGTGGACCTACCCCGACGGTGTAACCAAAAGAACGTACAAGACCCGGGGCCGACAACGTGGTTTTCAGGATACGGTCTTCATTCGTGTAGCATCCAAGGATGTGCAGGTGCGCGGCGAGAACTTTTTTACGGTTGCCATCAATGGATTGAGGAGCCCGGCGGAATATACCTATTCCAATAACTATGCAACCCTGAAACGCTACATCCCGGGCAATGGCGTGAATTTGATTGCTCCAAAGAATTTTGCCATTTGGGGAAGGGATACCGTTGACCTGGTTGCGCAGGCAGGGGATATTTTCAAGCAGAATGAAGATTATTATTTTGAGCTGGATACCACTCCAAGGTTTAACAGTCCGCTGCTGATTTCGCTGGAGAAACAGGGTAAACCATTAAACAGGGCAATTTTGGCGAAGTGGACCGTGAAATTACCCTTGCTCCGGGATACGCAACCCTATTTCTGGCGTGCCCGCATCAGCACTTCGGTGAATGAAGGCGGTGGCTGGCAGATGGGTTCATTTACCTACATAAAAGCACACTCCGAAGGCTGGATGCAAAATGTGCACTGGCAATATACCAAACCGGCATCCCAGAATGAGCTGGTAGACCTTACCACCGACTCAACTTCCAAGAGTTTACGGTTTAAAAAGGTATTGAAAAAAATATACATCGATTGCCAGTATATGAATGCATCCAACAAGGGTGTTAAAGAGGGTGGATTTGGCGGTCAGGATATGAACTGGGGTGTTTGCTTAGAAGGACTGGTGGCCATACCATGGAATGGTAAAAAATTGGTCCGCGAAGCCATTGATCCTTCTAAATCATGGCCCAACTGCTGGCCTGGTGCGCTTTGGACAACATTTGGTCACCCTACCAATGAACAATTGTATTATGCTTTTCAAATGAACTCGGATGCAGAGCAAGACAAGTTTATTGATTTTATCAAAGCGCTCCCCGATAGCAATTATGTAACCATTTTTAGCCGCAGGCAAAATTTCGCCAATACATGGAAACCACAAGTGATGCAGGCCCTGAACGATATTGGCAGCAATATTTTTGACAGTGCTCAGTTCCGCAGTGCGGATGCTATGTGGGTTTGTCTTGGTAAAAAGGGTGCAAGGCCCGGTACGGCCCAGGAGAAACATACTTTTGGAACGGTATCGTCTTATGTGGGTTTGGAAGGAGACATGATTGGCGACGCAAATTACGGCACCATGAAAAGTGAGCGTATTGGCCCTGTTGATGGTTATGGCGCAATCTATACCAGGCCCTTGCTGAAGTACAACGGTACAAGCGAAAAAGACATAATTAACACTGCTGTTTACGGTATTGATACCAGCGGAAATGAAGCTTTGCTGATACCTAACACGGTGTTTACCCAGCGGGATCTAACGGCCATTGATGCTGCCAAATACCGTTATGTTTATTTGAAGGCGCAATTGGAAGATGATGCGGGAAATACCGCCCCAAATTTGTTGCACTGGAGGGTTACCCACTCAAAAATACCCGAGGGAACTATTTATCCAGCTATTGCTGCAGGTTACCGCTTCCACAATGATACCCTTTATGAAGGTGATTCGTTTTCAATTGCTCTACCCTTCAAGAATATTGGAACTATTCCGTTCCGTGAAAATATTAGCATAGAATACAAGATTTACCAAAAAGTATCCCGTGAGGAGGTTGCTGCAGGTAAATTGAAATGCGCAGCCCTGAAGGTGGATTCTATTTATTTGTTTAAAACAGCCATTCCTACCCTTGGTCTGAGTGGTCCTTATGCGCTACAAATTGCCTTCAATCCGCAGTTTGCACAACCTGAAATGAGTTTGGCCAATAACGCTGCCATCCTTAATTTCTATGTTCAGAAGGATGTAATCAATCCCTTGCTGGATGTGACTTTTGACGGCAAGCACATCATGAATGGTGAGGTTGTTAGCCCATCACCATTTATCCTGGTAAGCAGCAAAGACGAGAACAAGCATTTGTTGCAAAGCGATTCTCAGAAAATGGAACTATTCATCAAGAAGCCCGGCAGTGGTGCATTTGAACCGGTAAAGGGAACAGAATTAACCTTTGTGCCGGCGTTGAATGCATCGAACAAATCGCGCATGGAGTACAGGCCCCAGGATCTGGCCGATGGTAATTATATTTTGAAAGTGCAAAGCTGGGATTACAGCGGCAACCGGGCGGGGGTAAATGATTATGAAATTAGTTTCAATGTGGTAAGAGAACAGACCGTTACCCGTTTTTATCCATATCCCAACCCGTTTACGAGTAAAATGCGTTTTGTGTTTACCCTTACAGGAACACGTGTGCCGGAAGAAATTCGCGTTAAAATCATGAATGTGGAAGGCCGTGTGGTAAAGGAAGTGGGTAAAGAAGAACTTGGGAATCTCCGCATAGGCAACAATATCACCGACTGGAGCTGGGATGGAACCGATCAGTTTGGTGACAAGCTGGGCAATGGCACTTATTTCTATAAGGTTACCGTGAAAGAAGGCGGAGAAGAATTGAAAATCAGGGCTACCAAAGGCGATGCATCTTTCAAAGAACAGGTAGGGGTAATTTACCTGATGCGTTAGGCATAGCCCAAAAATTAGGGCTACCTTTGCAGCTGTGGCTTGGCTAGAGAAACTTAGAATCCGCTGGAACGTAGAATCAACCGGAAAAGTGTGGCTTATTTTGTTGGTTTTTGCATTGACCGGAACCAGTATCATGCTGCTACGCAGGTTGCTTAAGGCTGAATTTGAGTGGGCGTCTGAAGCGTGGTTCACCTATAGCTATTATTGGTTTATACTGCCCATATATAACCTGGTATTGCTATTTTACGGAGCGTTGTTTGGTCAGTTTACGTTTTTCTGGAATTTTGAAAAACGATTTTTTTCCCGAATCTGGTCTTTGTTTAAATCCAAAAAATGATTACCGAAGAAAAAGTATTGGCGGCCCTGGCGCATGTAGACGATCCTGATCTTAAAAAAGATTTGGTTACCCTTGGGATGATTCAAAACCTGAACATTGGAGACCGAATTTCCTTTGATTTGGTGTTGACCACCCCTGCCTGTCCCATGAAGGACATGATGGTCAATGCCTGCAAAACGGCCATCCGAATGATGGTGGATCCGGCCATTGCGGTTGATATTAATGTTACCAGCCAGGTGAGCACTACACGCCAAGCCGATGCTGTTTTGCCCGGTGTGAAAAATGTGATTGCTGTAGGCAGTGGCAAAGGCGGAGTTGGGAAAAGCACAGTTGCCGTTTCGTTGGCGCTTGCCTTGCGCAAGGCCGGAGCGACGGTAGGTTTGCTGGACGCAGATATTTACGGACCTTCCATTCCCACCATGTTTGGGGTTTCGGAAGCGCCACCCATGATGCAAAAAGGGGATAAGCAGGTGATTGTTCCAGTTGAAAGGCAAGGGATAAAACTGTTGAGCATAGGATTAATGGCGGCACCCGACCAGGCCATTGTTTGGCGCGGACCTATGATTAGCAGTGCGTTTCGCCAATTTATTAATGATACGGAATGGGGCGAGCTTGATTACCTGATCATTGATTTACCTCCCGGAACCGGAGATGTGCAGATTACCCTTAGCCAGCTGGTACCGTTAACGGGTCTTATTATTGTAACCACACCGCAGGAAGTTGCTATGGCGGATGCAAGGCGAGCAATTTCCATGTTTAGGTTGCCATCTGTGGCAAAACCCATACTGGGCGTGGTGGAAAACATGGCATACTTTGTACCCGATGATGCGCCTGAAAAGAAATACCATATTTTTGGAGAAGGCGGTGGCCGCAGGCTGGCCTCAGAAACCGGACTAGATTTTCTGGGAGAATTGCCATTGACACAGGCATACAGGGCGCAAGCCGATGCAGGTGAGATAGATACAAACAGCCATTTTTTCGAACCCTACATGGCACTGGCGGCAGAAGTTGCCCGCAAAGTGAGTATTGTAAATTCAACCCCGGTTGATTAACTTTGTCATAATCAATTTACATGACTGAAGCAGAACCCCTAAATGCCCGCATTGAAGATGCCTTAAATTCTATTAGGCCTTACCTGCATGCAGACGGCGGTGATGTGGAGTTGGTGGAGATTAAGCCCGATGGTGAAGTGGTATTGCGCTTAACAGGTGCATGCAGCAGTTGTGAGATGAGCGAAATGACCATGACCGCGGGTATCGAAGAAACACTGCGAAGGGCCATTCCCGGTATAGGTTCTATTGTTGCACTCAAAAACTAATTATCGCTATTATTTTCCGTTAACCGAGTGGTTGGGCGTATTTATTACGTCATGGTCTGTTGCGCTCTGCTATTGGTTAAACCAAGGGTTTGAGCCCAATATGCTCTTGTTGGCCTTAGCAACGATGGGCTATTATTCCCTGGACCATTGGCTGGATTTAAAAGCCATAACAGGTAAAGGTCTTGAACGGTTTCGCCTGGCCAATGGCTTGTTATTAATCACAGCAACACTGTTTGCTTTGATTTTGGCCGCTAGCAGTGGCTTTGTGGCTACCGTGCTCAGTTTTACCGAGCGGTTTTGGCTAAGTGGGTTGGTTGGAGCAATTTACTTTTTGCTGCGCTGGGTGAAAAGTCCCCTGAAAGTATTGCTGAAGCCATTGTTGATTGCCCTGGCAGCAGGAGCCGCAATCGCTAAGCCTGCTTTAGGTTTGGATTGGTTGCAAGCTGCCCTGGTTTGCTTTTGTAATGTTCTTGTGTTTGCCTACATGGAAAGGAACAAGGATTTGGAGTTGGGCAATCCCAATTTATTTAATATTGGTTTTGAAAAACGCTGGCTAACAGGATTTATTGTTTTGGCAATCCTGTTGGGCATTGCATCCGATTTTCTTTTGGAGCATAGGCATGGATATGGGCTAACCTTGTATGCTTTTTTATCGCTCATGATCCTGGTAAGCGAACAAAAACTGAAGGAAAGTACCTACCGCTGGTGGCTGGATGCATGCTTGCCCCTGGCTTTTTTACCAATCGGGTAGCGAATGCCCCATTCCTTCTTCCCAGTGAATTTTGCAGCGGGATTCATACATGTCTGTATGGCCCACCAGTACCAGTTCGTCGCTGCTTGAATGCCTGTAGGTATAGTGGGCAGCTTTGCCGCAAACATGGCATTTCGCTTGCAGCTGAATTCGGTTGTTTGCCATCTTCATTAACCGGGGCATTTCGCCAAAAGGGCGCCCTAAATAATCGCGGTCCAGCCCTGATGCAACTACTTTGATACCCTGAATAAGCAATCCCAAAACCACATCCGGAATGGTGCTTCCCAGGAATTGTACTTCATCTATGTAAACTTCTTTGATCTGGTCGTTGCAAATAGGATACAGTTCTTCTGCCTTGGAGATACGGTGACCGGGTAATTGTAATCCCCCGTGGCTACTGATGCGGTGTGCGGCATATCGGTTGTCCAGCATGGGTTTTACCGCCACCTTTTCAACCTCGCTTAATGGGCTATGGTTGTAATACTCAATTAGCCGGGTGGTTTTCCCCGAAAACATACTGCCGTAAATGAGGGTAAAATCACTCATGGATTAAATTGAATTGTTGTAAATTGCTGCCGCGTCGATATGGAAAATAATCTTTCAGAAAAAATCCGGTTAATTCTCAATGAACTGGCAATATTAAATCAACCTGAACAAAAGGAAAACAAAATCTTTTATCGCATAGAAGATTTGTTGAAAATAAAGTCCTTGGCCTCAGAATTATACCTCTGCAGTGATTTGGCCACCAAATCCGGAGAGGTCTTTTATCCGCAAATACCTGTTGCTATAATGCCTGAGGATGAAAAGGTTTTAGAGCCTGAAGTACCTGCTTTGGAAATGCCTTTGGTGGAAGAGCCTGCAATAGAAGAACCGGTTGCCGAGGAACCATTTCAGGAACTGGCAGCACTGGTAGAGGATCAGCTGCCATTGATAGAGCCGGATGAAGATGTTGCCGAACCGGAAGCACCCGCCGCAGAAGAACTTTCGTCAGCTTTGTCTATCGAGGAATTGATAGATACCCACGAGCCTTCCGAAGCGTTGCAGGACGCCCATCAAGGCCAGGCACCGAGGCTCACCGCCGAGCATTTATCGGCACAAATGTCTTTCACCAGGCGGTTTGAATTTATCAACCAGCTGTTTGCTGGTAATACGGAGCGTTTCATGGAGTTTCTGGATGAAGTGGGATACAGCCGCGATGTTGCCCATGCGATGCAAATATTTGATCGTCATTTTCACGAAAACAACTGGAGTCGCAGGCAGGAATCAGCAGATGAATTTCGACGTGTGATACAACGTTCCTGTTAAAATAAAAGCCTTATGCACCTTGGCGCCATACCTTTCATCAGGCTGCTGTTGCCGCTTTTGCTCGGTATTGGTTTAGGAATATACCTTCCAGGCATGGTTCCTATCCAATGGGTGCTTGGCCTTTTTTTGGTGTTGTTGCCTGCATGGTTTCTTTCTCAAAAGAGAAAATCTGTGCGTTTCTCTGAAATTAATATAGGATTTATCATCGCTTTAAACCTTTTACTGGGTTTTGCCTTGGCCGTTTTAAACAACAATGCCCTTGCGGATAATGGGCTTGGCAGTGCACAGGTTACAGGCTCACGG
Source organism: Flavobacteriales bacterium (assembly GCA_947487055.1). Lineage (GTDB taxonomy): Bacteria > Bacteroidota > Bacteroidia > NS11-12g > UBA955 > RGEC01. Next base: position 76,149 of record CANKVN010000001.1, on the reverse strand, counting down.
ATATTGCGGGTGAAGGTGGTAGAACCTTTACTTGAGCGAACCGGTTCCTGGAGGGCAGAGGCGGAGGTTTATGCAGCCCTTGACAGCCAGGGTAAAGCAACATCGGCAAAGGGAAAAATACTGTTGTACTGGCCCAAACGAAGCAATGCTTCAAAGCCGGCGGTACAATACGGCGATTTGCTGATTATTCCCAATGTGCTGGAACCCATTCAGGATGCGCCTTTTCCGGGAGCGTTTTCTTACCGAAACGTACTTCGTCCCAAACAAATTGCTCATCAGGTATATCTTACGGCAAGCAGCTGGCAAAAAACCGGCAAGAAGGTTAATATGCTTCGCAACTGGTCTTTTCACGCGGTTGAGGCCATAAATACCCTGCTGGAAAAGCGTTTTAAGCCGGAGCATGCCGCCTTGATGTCGTCCTTGCTGCTGGGTTATAAAGCGGATATTTCTGAGCAGGATCTGCGTGCATTCTCCATTACCGGAACCATCCATGTATTGGCGGTTTCAGGCATGCATGTCGGTCTGATTTATATGGCGCTGCTCTTACTGTTCACCGGTTCAATAAAACAGCGAAAACTGCGGATGTGGCAGGGTATTGCCATTTTGGCTGCACTTTGGGCTTATGCCTTGCTCACGGGCTTGTCTGCATCGGTGGTGAGGGCTACACTGATGTTTAGCATCATGGAACTGGGACGGACTTTCCTGGCGTCCAGGGGTAATACCTACAATGCCTTGTTTGCTGCTGCTTATCTCCAGTTGCTACTGTCGCCGTTCGACTTGCTGGATGTGGGTTTTCAACTTTCCTACCTGGCTGTATTGGGTATCGTTTATTTTTATCCGAGATTAAATGCTTTATACAATCCGCCTACGTTGGTTTTGAGCAGAATCTGGCAACTGGGACTTGTAAGTGTGGCTGCAACATTGGGCACATTGCCCATCACCTTGCTGGTGTTTAAAAGCTTTCCTTTGTTGTTTATTCCTGCCAACATCATCATTGTGCCGGTTAGTACGGTGGTGATTTTTATGGGAATTGCCTGCTTACTACTCTCGCCGGTTCCCGGGGTTAGCGATGGGCTGGTATGGCTTACCGAGCGCGGACTTGATTTTCTGATGATGCCGGCGCGCTTTATGGCGTCCATTCCTGGTGCCAGTTTTTCAGGATTTTCTTTCGATGCATGGGATACGCTGATTGTGTTTTCCATCATTTTGGTTTTTGGGATTGCCGTTTACAATCAGTTTTATCAGCGGGCATTTACGGTGATGTGCTTGCTGTTGCTGATGTTTGCCGTAAAAAAGACTGCAGATAGGTGGATGGATGAACGCAGCTCAGAGCTGATTGTGTGCGAAGACCATGGCAAACTTCTGGCTGCGGTAAAACAAGGGTATGATTTGCATGTACTTTCGGAACCCATGTCGTTTGGACGTGCGGATACGTTGCGAACACTGATGAAAAATTATGTTGCAGAGCAACACATCGGGGCTGTGCATTGGCACATGGCTGCCTCAAACAGCAATATAAAGCTTAAGGACGGATGGATTTGGAAAAATACGGATGCGTGCAGCAGGCTGGAATTGCTGGGCGAAACCCGTGTTTCGTTGTTGTGGTTGCCCGATTCTACTTGTTCCTCAGGCTCATCAACTTTTGCCAAAAGTGCCTTCAGGCGCAATCTGGCAGGCAGCAAAGTGAAGTTTTTGCGGAGTAGTTACATGACAATGTCTTTGCAATAATTGGTGGCGTAATCGGTTATCTTTGCAAGGTGGAACTCGTATCATTGGAAATCAATAACCGTGTGGGTTATGTGGTAATGAACCGGCCGGAAAAGCGCAATGCGCTCAGTCCTCAGCTGATAGCAGAACTTACCGAATGCATACAAACGTTGTTGTACGATAACGAAATCAAGGTTATTGTGCTTAAATCCTCGATAAGCCGTTTTGTGCCGGTGCCGATTTGGGTTATTTGCAGGAAATGCGTCACTTTAGCCGTGAGGAAAATCTGGCTGATTCCAGGCGCCTCCGCGATTTGTTTGATTTGATTCACCGTGGCAATAAAGTTTTTATTTCACAGGTGGAAGGCCCTGCCCTGGCAGGCGGATGCGGATTGGCAACCTTGTGTGATTTTTGCTATGCCACACCAGAGGCTACGTTTGGCTACACCGAAAGTAAAATAGGATTTGTTCCTGCCTTGGTGGCGGTGTATTTGCAATACCGTATTGCGGGACACCACATGCGTGAGTTGCTTCTTACCGGAAAAGTAATTGCAGCCGATGAAGCCCATTCCATGGGACTGGTGAATACGGTGGTTGCTGATGATCAAATACAGCACGCGGTTACGGCTTTTGCCGAACAACTTTGCGAAACCACTTCGGGTGTGTCTGTGGCATACATCAAGCAGTTGCTAAGAAAAACTCCCGGAATGCACATGGATGATGCCCTGGAATATGCCGCCTCGCTCAATGCGGAGGCCCGTGGCAGTGGAGATTGTGTAAAGGGTATAGATTCCTTTCTGAATAAAGAAAAAATCAAATGGTGAGCCTTATAGATACACATTGCCATGTGTACATGGAGCAGTTTGATCAGGATTTGGACGAAGTAATTAAGTCGGCTAAACGGCAAGGCATACAGCATATTTTAATGCCCAATGTAGATGAAGATTCTGTGAACCGTTTGCATCATTTGGCCGATACCTATCCCGGATTTTGCATTCCCATGATGGGTTTGCACCCTTGCGATGTGGAGGAGGATTGGTCGGAAGAGCTGGATCGTTTGCTGGCTTGGTTTGACAAGCGCGATTACATTGCCGTTGGAGAAATAGGCCTGGATTTGTTCTGGGATAAAACGACATTGGACAGGCAATCGCTTGCGCTAAAGCGGCAGATTGAGTTTGCCATTGACCGAAATTTGCCTGTGGTGTTGCACACCCGCGACAGCACGGATAAAACGCTGGATATTCTGGCAGAATACAAAGGCAGTAATCTGCGCGGCGTGTTGCATTGTTTCAGTGGCAGCCTGGAGCAGGCGCAGCGGGCGATTAAGCTGAACATGATGCTTGGGATTGGCGGGGTGCTGACGTTTAAAAACGCTGGTGTTGCAGAGGTGGTTAAGCAAATTGATTTGGAGCATATGATTGTGGAAACCGACGCACCTTATTTGCCGCCGGTGCCGCACAGGGGCAAGCGAAACGAACCGGCCTATGTTTATCATGTGGCGGCCTTTCTGGCCGAACTAAGAGGGCAGGGGCTGGCGGAAATTGGCAGGGTAACAACGGAGAACGCGAAGCGGTTGTTTGGGGTGGTTTAATAGTTTAATTGTTTATTGGTTGGTTCGCGGTTTTTTTCCATGGTTGGTCTCATTTCACTGCGTTGCGCAAAGTCCAACCATGGGGTAAATCAGTAGTATTACGAAGTTCAACAACAGTGTAATTCCAAATTAATTTAAAAGGTTAGGCGAATAACTCAAAGATAATGCAATAAGTTTATTGACTTCGATGGGATTTGTAAATATTGTATTTATGTGGTAACAGGTGCAAATTAATTTAACATTGTTTTTTATTCCCTTTTGGCAGTTACAAGTTATTTGGCAGTCTTAAAAAAATTTCTGATATTTGTATTAAATGCAGAATGTAATTTGCACACTTTTAAAAATTGTTGTTTTTTTAAGTGGGTCTCTATCAGCCCAAAATGCTCCCAAAAAAAGTTATCTCGAAGATAATAAATGGAAGGGTAAAATACTCCTCATTGAAAGTAAAGAGTTTGCCGGTGTTGAAAGATTGGGAGTGATAGAAAAAGGTAAATTACAGTCAAAAACCATTTTGAAATTTGATAAAAATGGCAACCTTTTGGAGAGAAGTGTATTCGGGTCAAGCGGAAGTTTGATTTTTAGTGAGAAAAATTCCTATGATACAAGTGGCAATAAAGTTTATGAAAGTAAAAATAGGTATAAAGCTGGAGGGCTGCTGGAAAGTAGAGATGTGAGAAAATTTGACAAAAATGGCCATGTAATTGAAGATATAAGTTACACCTCAAACGGAACAATAGCTTCAAAATACACATCAAAATATGACGCTAATGGCATTGAAACAGAAGTTGTTTATTACGATGTTAATCCTGGTAGTAGTAATAAAGTTATTAGGGAAGTAGATGCTTTTGGTAAAGTTGTTGAGGAAAAAAACTTTGATGCCAAGGGTAGTTTGGATACCAGGCTTGTATTTTTGTATGACTCAAGAGGTAATAAAAAAGAAGAACAAAAATATACCTATGGTAAGTTAAATTCTACTAAGGAATTTCATTATGACGAAGATGGAAATTGTATTGAGATTAATGAATATAAGTATTATTCAAGTGGTAAGATGTTGGGCTATAAGTCTTATAAGTACAATTACAATAAGGAAGGCAAAGAGATTGAAGAAATTAGTTACGGTTCCGATGGAAGTATTGTATCAAAACACACTTACCAATATAATCTTAATGGTAAAATGACTGAAAACATTAGTTACAGTTCCGATGGAAGTATTGTATTTAAAAACACTTACCAATATAATCTTAATGGTGAAAATATTGAAATAAATAGAGATGATTTAATAAGTGGAGAAACTAAAGAAACTACAAAATATGATGATAGGGGTAATTGTGTAGAAATTAACGACTACGACTCAGACTCCAGTCTATCTAAAAAAAGAATAACGACAATTACCTATGATTTAGTCGGTAACCCAATTCGTGTAGTTTCTAATAGTCAACGTTTTAAAGACGAACCATTTCAAAAAATAGAAATCAGCGAATGGAAAATTGAATATTACCCTTAGAGTACTATTGGCTTAAAAATATGGCCTGAACTAAGAAGAAATAACCCTGAATTATTGACCTTACTGGTTAGTTTTTGAGAAGTTAGGGTAAGCCTGTTCGTGTTTAAATTTGTTAGGAATGCGCTAAACTCTTCTTTTGCTTTATTGCCAATGCTAGTTATGTCGTTTGGTTTTTGTTTTTCAACAGCCAGTATTCACTGGCCAGCACCATCATATACCACCCTTATCCCATTGGTTGGTCTTTGCGCAGCGAGACCGACCATGACGCCTATGGTACGTCGATATATCCAAAAATGTCAAATAATGGTTGGTCTCACTTCACTGCGTTGCGCAAAGACCAACCAATGGTAAAAACACATAAATGAGGTGTTGCACAGCTACAAGGAATACCATGCGGTTATTTGGGTTGCAGATTAAGTAAAGTAATTCGCTGCAAATTCCTTAGATTTGCACCTTTACGGAGAGATGTCCGAGTGGCTGAAGGAGCACGCCTGGAAAGTGTGTATAGGTCAAAAGCCTATCGCGGGTTCGAATCCCGCTCTCTCCGCCAAAGCCAAACAAAAGCCCGGCGATAGCCGGGTTTTTTATTTCCGCACAGCTAGCCAAGCTTGCTTGTGAGAGCGGGGCGGAAATAAAAAATGCAGCCACGCTTGAGTGGCTGAGCTTTTGTCTGGCTTTGAAGCCACCGCCTCCGGGTTCACGAGTGAGAGAAGCGAGCGAGTAATCCCTCATAAGCCAAGCTTGCTTGTGTGAGCAGGGCGGAAATAAAAAACGCAGCCGCGAATGAGCGGCTGAGCTTTTGTTTGGCTTTGAAGCCCCCCCCTCCGGGTTCACGAGTCTCGGCTGATCCGAGACGGGTAATCCAAATTAAATCAATGTATGAATTTACTAAGCAGCATCCGTCACAAAGGGCCTCACAGGATAATCATTAAATGACCTATAAAAAGCTTTTGTTTCCGCTGAAACCGGCTGGTCAACTGTTGAGGTCGGGGTATTGGAATTAGTTTTTAGAATCAGTGTTACCGTTTGTTTTTGCTTTTTTTATGGTGTTGAACCTAAAAGAAATCCCCAGTGAGACATAATTTTTGGGTGCATTTTTTGTCAAGCCAAATCCTCCCGAAAGATCTGCAATAAAATTGTTATTTATTAAAAAAGTCATACCACCATCAAACCTGTGGTCTGCATTTTTTCCTGCCGGAAAGTAACCATACAATTCAGCATAAAAACCTAATTTCTCTGTAAATCCAATACCTGTTGTCAATGTGTAGATGTAGGTTTGGCCGGCAGTTTCGCCATCCCACTCGGCACCCAAATTATATGCAAGTGATATTTTTTGGGTCAGTGTATGCTGCATTGTAAACCTGAATGAAGGTGCAATATATTTGGTATTGAATGCGGCACTTCCAACTTTTGAGGTTGCAATATGCCCAATAAATGAGGTTTTGGGTATGAGTCCTTTTTCTTCCAATAATGCAGTCTTAAAGCCGACGATAATTGGTGAAATACCCGTATTGGTATTTTCGTTAATCTTTTCGGATAGGCATTCTGTTATCAGTCTTAGTTCCAACTTGGCATTTATGCCATATTTCCACAGTGTTGAAGGATAGCTGTATGATTTTTGATTTTTGTCAAAATGTTCAACCGTAAATCCATTCTCAATTTGAATGTACTTTTCAGGTGTTATGAAGGGGCATTCTGTCTGGTCAGGTCGGTCCAGCTGGATAGGTGGTAAATTCTGTCCAAAAAGTTCACTGTGGGATACCACAAAGCAACATATTATTGTTATTAGGTGTTTTATCATAACCCCATGGCTTGGTTTTGGTAGTTGTTTATTTGCCAGGTGCGAACAGTTATTGCAGCAAAAGGCTTGGCCAAGTTACCATAAATATAGGTACAAAAAAAGTAAGATGACTGGTGTATGCTTGTTTTGGGTTTTTAAGGTTGGTTTTTTACTTGCCTGATTACCATACATCAGCATATTACTGCGTTATCAAGTTGATTAAACTGGTTTTTTGCGGCCATTTGTAAAACAACAAAAGTGGCTTTAGGTAAAAAAAACCACTAAAAAGCGATTTCTTCGAGGCTTCTCACCAATCGCTCCCAGCTAAATGGTGCCTTGGCTTCTTCCATGTTGCCGATAAATTCTGCTGCTTTGTTTTCGTTGAAAAAACGCGCAATGCCGTCAGCAATAGCCGCGGGTTCGGGGGCCACCACATAACCTACTTTGCCGTCCGGAACGCTTTCTGCAAGCCCACCCACATCGGTAATAACCATGGGTTTGTTGAAATGGTAGGCCACCTGGCTAACCCCGCTTTGCGTGGCGCTGCGGTAGGGCTGCACAACCAGGTCTGCGGCGCTGAAATAGGCTGCTACCTTGCTGTTGGGGATGAAGTTTGTTTTTAAAATAACCCTGTCGGCCAGTCCCAATAGTTCAATTTGGGCATGGTATGGTGCGGCATCTTCATAAAATTCGCCTGCCACAATAAGCTTGGCGCCGGTTTGTTTCACCTTTTCATCGGCCATGGCACTGAGCAAAAGATCCAGGCCTTTATATCGCCGTATGAAGCCAAAAAACAAGAGATAGCGGCCATCTGAGGGCAAATCCAGTTCCTGCAAGGCCTGTTCGCGGGACAGGGCTTCGCCAAAATTATCGTACAGCGGGTGCGGGTTATATTGCTTGGGTTTGGTGAATTTTAAATCATCCAGATCCTGAAGCACCTTGCGGCTCATGGTTATGGCACCGTCCAGTACGGGCATAAAATAGGCGTTGAATGGTTTGTCGAAAAAGCGGCGTTCGTGCGGAATGATGTTGTCGGCAATGCAAACCACGCGGGTATGCTTGTTTTGTTTTACGATGCGGGCAAAGGTGCCAAAGCAGGGCCCGAAAAAGGGCATCCAGTAGCGGAAAATGATGAGGTCTGGGCGAAGTTTTTTGTACTTGCGTCCTACCGCAATCCAGTTGAGTGGATTTACCGAGTTAAGTGCGGTGTCAATGTTCAGGCCCTCTGGGGCAGGTTCATCGGTGTATTGGGTTTGTCCGGGAAACAAAAACCCGGGATATTGCAGTTTAAAGGAAAGTAGGGTGACGGTGTTTTCTTTTCCCAGTTCAAGCGCCAGTCGTTCGTTGAAGGTGGCCAGTCCGCCACGCAGGGGATGGGCAGGGCCCACAATCACGATGTGTTTGCCTTTCATCGGGTGCTGAAGGTCGTTTCAGAAACCTGATAGCGGTTGCGGTCGGGGTGCGATCGGCTGATGAGTTCGCCCAGAAATCCGGCCAAAAACAGCTGTGTTCCAATAATCATCACCACCAGGCCGAGGTAGAAAAACGCGGAATCGGCTACGCGTGGGGCAGGGGTTCCTTCCCACACATGAATGGCTTTGTCAATTAGCAACCATGCGGCTAAACAGAATCCTATCAAAAAAGATAAGATGCCCAAAACACCGAAAAAATGCATGGGTTTTTTGCCAAATTTCCCCATGAAGAGGATGGTGAGCAGGTCGAGAAAGCCATTTACAAAGCGTTCCAGCCCAAACTTGCTTTTCCCGTATTTGCGGGCTTGGTGTTCTACCACTTTTTCGCCAATGCGCTTAAAACCTGCGTTCTTGGCTATTACGGGAATGTACCGGTGCATGTCGCCATACACTTCAATATTCTTTATCACCTCGTTGCGGTAGGCTTTGAGGCCGCAGTTCATGTCGTTCAGCTGAATGCCGCTGAGTTTGCGGTTGGTGTAATTAAAAAGCTTGGAGGGCAGGTTTTTGGTGAGAGCGTTATCGTAGCGTTTCTTTTTCCAGCCGCTCACGAGGTCGAAATTGCCTTCGCGCATCATGTTCACAAGGCCGGGTATTTCGTCGGGACTGTCCTGCAAATCGGCATCCATGGTTATTACAACCTCGCCCTGGGCAATGCTGAAACCTTCATTTAAAGCGGCGCTCTTGCCGTAGTTACGGCGGAAGCGAATGCCTTTTACGGCAGGGTCCTGGTTGCTGAGCTGGCTAATGGCATCCCAGGAGCCATCGTTGCTGCCATCGTCGATGAAAATTACCTCATAGGTAAGGTGGTTGGCATCGGTAACGCGCTTAATCCAGGCATACAGTTCCGGAATGCTTTCCGCTTCGTTTAGCAGGGGTATGACAATGGAAATGTCCATGGTTTATGGTGCAAATTAAAACATAAAGGCGTGGATTGGGCAGATTTTTTGCAATGTGTATGCAAAATTGGCCTCAAGGATTATGAATATACGAAAAAAAACCGGGATTTCCAAATAAACTCAAATCCCCCTGAAGCCAATCATGTTGCGCACTTCACGGATGGTTTTCGAGGCGCTTTCACGGGCTTTTTCAGCACCTATTTTGGCGGCTTTTGCAACGCCTTCGCGGTTTTGGAGCATGTCTTCAATGCGGCTTCGAAGGGGTGCAACAAAAATTTCCATGTCTTCGGCCAGTTGTTTTTTCAAATCTCCGTATCGGATGCTGCCATTTTTGTGAGATTCATCATAAAACGCAATCACATCGGGTTTGCAAACCAGTGCCATCAGGTCAAACAGGTTTTGCACAGGCTGACTTTTTGCTGTACCTGGCTCTGCAGGACCGCTGTCGCTTACTGCCCGCATAATTTTTTTGCGCAGTACTTCGGGTTCGTCGTCGAGGTAAATGCTGTCGGCTTCGCCGGCGCTTTTGCTCATTTTGCCACCACCGCTGAGGCCTGGAACCTTTACCAGTCCTTCGCCTGAGCCAATGGCGACAGGTTCTTTGAAATAATCTGCGCCGTACATGCGGTTAAAACGGTTTCCGAAGGTGCGGGCCATTTCCAGGTGTTGTTCCTGGTCTTTGCCAACAGGTACTCGGGTTCCGTGGTGGATGAGGATATCGGCAGCCATCAGTACTGGATAGGTAAGTAATCCGGCATTGATGTTGTCGGGTTGGCTGCGTACTTTTTCCTTGAAACTGCTCACACGCTCCAGTTCTCCGAGGTATGCACTCATGTTCATGAACAAATACAGTTCGGCCACTTCGGGAACATCGCTTTGCAGGTAGAGTGTGCATTTATCCGGATCCAAGCCCAGGGCCAGGTATTCGGCAAATACGCGGTACACGCTGCCCCCAAGGTCTTCGGGTGTGGGATGCGTGGTGAGGCTGTGGTAATCGGCAATAAAAAAGTAACAAGGAAAACTTTCCTGAAATTTCAAAAAGTTCTGTACCGCACCGAAGTAATTTCCAAGGTGCAGCTTGCCGGTTGGCCTAATGCCACTGACTACCGTTTCGCTCATGATGCAAATGTACTTCAGAAATGCGAAGGGTAAAATCAATAGGGTTGTTGAATATGAAAGATTCTTTGTGATCGGAATTGTGGGCGTACTTTTGCATTTGTTGCCATGCCTAAGAACCTGCAGTTAACCTTCACGCCTACCGAAAACGCCGATACCGAGTTGGTGAATCGCAGGTTCTGTGATGCTGCAGGCATACAAGGTGCTACCGTGGTTTGGCGCAAGCGCAGTTTGGATGCCAGGGGAAAACAACCATTGTTCATCATCACCGCTGATGTGTATTCGTCGGGGGAGCTGCCTCCGGTATCGCAGGGGTTTTTGGCCAGGGATGTGCACAGCGCCATTCCGGTGCATGTGGTGGGCAGTGGTCCTGCCGGGCTGTTTGCTGCGCTATCGCTTATCGAGCAAGGGTTTAAGCCCGTTGTTCTGGAACGTGGTAAGCCGGTGAAAGAGCGCCGTCGAGATTTGGCCATACTGAACAAGGAGCATCTGGTGAATGAAGACAGCAACTATTGTTTTGGTGAGGGCGGTGCCGGCACCTACAGCGATGGAAAGCTTTATACGCGCAGCACCAAACGTGGCGATGTGGCCAAAATATTGCAGGAATTGGTGCACCATGGTGCCACCTCGGCAATCACCTGGGAAGCCCATCCGCACATTGGAACGAACAAGCTGCCCGGTATTATTGAGCACATCCGCGAGCACATCATTGCTTGCGGTGGCGAGGTGTTGTTTGATAAGCGTGTAGTGGATTTTAAGATAAACGATGCCAAAGTGCGGTCTGTGGTATTGGCAGAGGGGGAAGAATTGCCTGTTCATGCAGTAATTCTGGCAACAGGCCACAGCGCCCGGGATATATTTAGCCTGCTGCACGATAAAGGACTTGCCATAGAAGCCAAGCCATTCGCCCTTGGGGTAAGGATGGAACATCCGCAGGAATTGATTGACAGCATACAATACCGTTGCAATGCCCCTGAAAACCAGCTGCCGCCGGCTTCATACAGTTTGGTGGAGCAGGTAAACGGACGCGGTGTTTTTTCCTTTTGCATGTGTCCGGGTGGCATCATTGCACCTGCGGCAACAGCTCCCGGAGAAGTGGTGGTGAATGGCTGGAGTCCCAGCAAACGCAATGGCAAGTTTGCCAACAGTGGTTTTGTGGTAACCGTAGATGATGCTGATTTTGCTACTTACGGGCAATATGGACCGCTCAGGGCCATGCAGTATCAGGCGCATTGGGAGCAATTGGCTTATCAAACCGAGGGGAACCTCACGGCACCGGCCCAGCGGATGGAAGATTTTCTCAATCGCAAGGCATCTGCAGATTTGCCGGAATGTTCTTACATACCCGGAATTGCCCCAAGGGAAATAGATGAAGTGTTAAGCAAGGATGTAGCTTCGCGCATTCGTGGCGCACTGGAAGTATTGGGTAATAAAATGAAAGGATTTCGCACCCGCGAGGCTTTGCTGGTTGGTGTAGAAAGCCGTACCAGCAGCCCGGTTCGTATACCCAGGGATAAAGAATTGTTGCAACATCCGCAGGTTGCCAACCTATATCCATGTGGCGAAGGTGCAGGATATGCAGGAGGGATTATCAGTGCGGCACTGGACGGAATAAGGTGTGCAGAAGCGGCTTCACTAACATTGCAGCATGGCTGAAACGGTGTTGATACTCGGGGCCTCCGAAAATCCCATGCGGTATAGCCACATGGCAACCTTAATGTTGCTGGAATATGGGCATCATCCCATATTGGTGGGCAAATCCGGAACATCGGTTGCGGGATTGTCCATACACCGCGAGATTCCAGAAAACATTACCTCAGTTGATACCATTACATTATACCTCAATCCGTTGCATCAAGAGGTTTGGTATTCAGCAATTTTGGCTTTAAAACCCACCCGGGTGATTTTTAATCCTGGAACGGAAAATGCTACCCTGATGCAAATGTTATCTGATGCAGGCATTCATTGCTTCTCGGCTTGCACGCTGGTGATGTTGCGCACCCGACAATTCTGATTTTCTAGTTTTTTAAATAGTTGGTTTTCAACGCCGGACAAACCTTGTAGCGCTCATCGTGGGTGTCGGCATAAAGGGCTTCCAGTGTTTGGTAAACATTGTCAATGCCACAGCGCTCCATCCATTCAAAAGGTCCATGGGGATAGGCAGTTCCCAGTTTCATGGCCGTGTCTATATCCGGTGCAGTGGCGGTGCCTTCCTGCTGGGTGAAAAATGCTTCATTGATAATCATGAAAACGATGCGCGGAGTAACCATGCCCACGCGGCTTTTCACCCACTCAAAGTTTTCAAAATGCAGTAAGGATTTGAATGGATTTAGCAGATCGGTATTTAATTCAAATGGGTTTGAAACCTCAGCAATGCTTCTTTCCAGAAATCCGGGAATGGCATTAATGCCGAAAATTTGCTCCCCGCCATGGCGGATGTTTTCCTGGTGAAATGCCAGCTCTGGTGTGCAATTAACGGCACTCAGAAGAAAAATTGTGTGGGTGTTTCCCGCATAATCGCGAATGCGTTCGGGGTGCGCGTCAAAGTTCAAATCAATGAAGAGGTTGAAATCACCGGCAACTTGGCTATTTTGCACCCATGAAATCTGCGAATTATCTTCGCTCCCTGAATTCGGCCAGGATTTACGCCTGTCTGCTGTTCCCAGTATTCCTATTTTCATGCAGCCACAAAAATAAGCAAACCATCATGCGAGAAACGATTTTTACAAAAAATGCCCCGGCACCCATCGGGCCCTACAGCCAAGGGGTTCGTGCAGGGAATACCTGGTACTTCTCAGGTCAGATTGCCCTTAATCCAAACACCGGACACATGGTGGAAGGTGGCGTAGAAGCCCAGGCAAAGCAGGTAATGGACAATATCAAAGCGTTGTTGGACGCAGCCGGTCTGGATTTTAGCCACATCGTGAAATCTACCATTTTCTTAAAAAGCATGGATGATTTCCCCAAAGTAAATGCCATTTATGGCGAATATTTCCCCAAAGATGCCTATCCTGCCCGCGAAACAGTTGAAGTTTCCCGTTTGCCCAAAGATGCCCTGGTAGAAATTTCGGTAACCTGCGTTAAGTAAGGTTATTGCTTCAATAAACGCGCACCGTAGACCATGGTGCCCTGTTTTGCTATTACCTGATAAACACCTGGATTTAGGGAGCCCACTTGCAGCTGTGCCTGTTGTTCTTGGGATACATGACTTTCTCCTTGCATTACCATTTTGCCAGAAACGTCCACAACCTGCCATTGAATATTGCCTGCCGCAAAACGGCTATCCGATATGGTCACGAAGTCAGATGCAGGATTGGGGTAAACACGGCTGTCAGAGGCAGTAATCAACGGGGTTTTACTCACGTTTTTCAAGGCGCTGTTGTCTATCGCAATGTTTTCATCCCCGTTTTGGTAAAGGGTAAACCAGAAATACACCAAAAACATTTCGTCTGTGGTGGCTTCTCCCAAAGTAACAGCTTTCGGTGGATTGCTCGGGTTATTCGAATTGACCGAAGTATTGTCATACGTGGCAAATCCTTTGAGTGTGGTACCTGCGGGAAGTTTGAGCACATTGCGAAAAGAATATGCACGTTGCCAGTGGAAATCCCAGCGGGGAATATCGAATAAGCGGATGGTATCTTTAGTTGTTGGTATCGCAAAAGCCTTAATAGATTTACCTATCAGGTGCATGTGCGGCCCAACTGTGAAAATGGAAATAGCCACCGGTAAATCGTATTTGTTGTTGAAACTTTTTACCTGATTTGCCGGAATATATAATGGCCCATTCTGCAATGATGGAGATGTGTGGTTCAAGGCTGAAGATATCATCACCTGACGGAGCATGCTGGTTGTGGTTTTGAGGATTACCTGAGTGCTGTCGGTTACGTTACTCACACCACCAGGATAATGGATTTGCAAAATGATGTTGCCTTTTTTGGGGAGTTTTATCCCGAATCCTGTTGGAAAAAAGTAGGGTTCGGAGCCGGGAACCCACAATCCAATAAGTTCGGAAGTGCTGCTTCCGGTGCCTCCGAAGCTTAGGTATCCGGGTTTAGGATCTGCAGCGTCCATTTGCAGGGGTTTTGAGCCTGTATCATGAAAAATAAGCGCATGGTGTACCACCCGAAGGTTTCCGGGTATAACCTCAATAGCCGTGAGGAACTGATCCTGGGTGAATCCTGTAGGCAACACAAAGCAACGATACTCATCGGCAGTGGTATTGACCGCGTAATCAGGCATTTTTAGGGTTTTGGTGGGATTGGTAATGCTGCCGCCCTTTTTGAGTGTGGGCTTGGCCGGTGCTTTTGTGGTGTCGCCTTTTGGCATTCCGCCATCAACCCAGGCAGCAATGGTGCTGATTTCTTCGCTGCTGAGAATTCGCTCATGGGCATAGCGCTGGTACTGAACATCGGCGGGCCATGGTGGCATACGCCTTGCGGCGGTTGCATTTTTTACACCTCCCGAATAAGTTACCGCCTGGTTGTATGTAGCCAGAGAAAATGGTCCGATTCCGCCATCTACGTGGCAACTGGTGCAGTTGTTGAACAGGATAGGGGCAATATGTTCGCTCCAGTTGGGGGTTTGGGCAAATAGGCCCAGGCTAAAGGAACAAAGTGCCGCCAACATTATTTTTCTCATGGTAATCATTTGGATGTTGAAACCTGTAAATGGTTTATTACAAACTTAGCATTTTTTTTCGCTTATCGTTGCGCTGGTTTATCTTTGCCTGTACAATAACTTTAGCACATGGAAAATCAGAATCAACCTTTCGATATAGAAATATCCGATGAAATAGCAGATGGTATCTACAGCAATTTTGCGATAATCACCCACAGCAATACAGAGTTTATCGTGGACTTTGTCCGTTTGATGCCCGGTGTGCCAAAAGGGAAGGTGAAATCACGAATTATACTGGCACCTCAGCATGCCAAACGTTTGATGATGGCGCTGGCCGAGAATGTATCCAAATTTGAGGAAACTTTCGGTGAAATTGAGCTGGATGAGACGGCCGCCAATCCTGCCATTCCCCTTAATTTTGGCGGACAAACAGGGCAAGCATAATGCACCATGGCTTTAAAATTTGAACGCAAGTTTCATCCACTCGCAAAGCGTGCGGTGTTCATCAGGAGGGAGCTTTTATTCCTACTGTTTGGTATTGCCTTCATTTTTTTCAACCTTTTTAACCGCTGTTGGGGTGATATTTGCGCCCCTAATTCACTGTTTTTTGCATTTCCTACACCTAGATAACATAGAATCAACCAACCAACTTTAATCGTTTAACCAGTTCATGACTTCACAAGCCAAAACCCAAATAGAACAAGCCATAGAGGCTCAGCGCAACAGGCAGTTTTATGCAGCCTATCCGGAAAATCCCAAAGCGTATGCGGAAGATGCCAACGCCAAAGGACTGGAATCTTTTCAGAAATACCTCAATACCGATTTTACGGGTATTGCTGAAAATCCACACCAAACCCGCGTAGGCGAAGAGGTTTCTCCCTATATGATGGTGGGACTGGGCGTTCAGTATCCATTTTATGAGGCTGAAGATTTGGTAACCTATGCCAGAAACGCCTGGCCTGCATGGCGCAATACCGGCGTGGAAAAAAGGGCCGAAATCCTGGTGAACTCTTTGAACAATATTGCCGAAAGGTTTTTTGAAATTGCCTATGCAACCATGCATACCACAGGCCAGAGCTTTGTGATGAGTTTTCAGGCCAGTGGGCCACATGCCAATGACAGGGCCATGGAAGTGCTAAGCCTGGCATACCAGGAACTCAACCGGTTTGAAAAATCGGTTGAATGGGTGAAGCCGATGGGTAAATTTGATTTGAAAATCAACAAAACGTTTCAGCCCATTCCAAGGGGAATTTCCCTGGTAATAGGTTGCAGCACATTCCCCACATGGAATACCGTTCCCGGTTTGTATGCTTCCCTGATTGCCGGAAACCCCGTAATCGTGAAGCCACATCCAAAAAGCATTCTTCCAATTGCAATTGTGGTTGAAGAAATCCAAAAAGCATTGCTCGAAGCCGGTTTGCAGGCCAATGTTGTGCAAATGGCACCCGATACGTTGGCAAATCCAATCACCAAAAAACTCGCCGAACACCATGATGTGAAATTGATTGACTATACCGGTGGTTCTGCCTTTGGTGATTATATCGAATCGCTTTCCGGCAAAATTACCTTCACTGAAAAAGCGGGTGTAAACAGCGTGATTCTTGACAGCGTAAACGATCCCCAGGCCGTATTTAACAATATCGCTTTCAGTGCCTGTTTATACAGCGGACAAATGTGTACCGCACCGCAGAATATTTTTGTACCTGAAACCGGAATCTCAACAGCAGAAGGACACCTGGGTTTTGATGATGTGGTTGCCGGAATTGGCAATGCCATCAAAGGATTGGTTGAAAACCCCAAAATGGGTCCTTACACCCTTGGTGCAATCCAGAATGACCTTACCGTAAACCGTGTGGATGAAGCGAAAAAATACACCCAGGTGGCGCTCGACAGCATTCCTGTTCAGCATCCCGATTTCCCCGATGCCCGCATGAAAAGTCCGGTAGTGATGGTTACCGAGGCGTCAAATGTAGAGGTTTGGCAACACGAGTGTTTTGGCCCTGCCGTATTTGTAGTGAAAACCAAAGACAGCATTTCAAGCTTGCAGCTTGCTGCAAAAAGTGCTTCTTCCTTGGGTGCAATAACCTGCCTTTGTTACACCACCAGTGAGGCTTTCAGGGATGAAGTGGCTGCAACCATGAATGAAGCATTTACCCCGGTAAGTTTCAATTTTACCGGTGCAGCATTTGTGAACCAGCATGCAGCATTCAGCGATTTTCATGTAAGCGGCGGAAACCCCAGCGGAAATGCCGGTTTCACGAACCCCGAATACGTAAACCGACGATTCGTTTGGGTGGGAAATCGCTTCGCCTGATTTTTATCGTTTTTCTTATCTTTTTCCAAACAAAAACCGGCCTTTAATGGTTGATATTGGACATCTTCGTATGGAAAAGGTAACAATCTTGGAAAAGTATATCCAATTTCAGCTGGAACATGGCAAGCAACCCGAATCGGTTTACTTGTTCATGAAACAACTGAAGAAAAAGGATGCAGATTTTTTTGCAGTTTTTAGCAGCTTTGAAGCGGTTGACGCATTTTTTTGGGAACACCTGTTTCACAACACCCAAGCCAAGTTGGAAGCGGATAAACAATACCAGCAGTTTGGTTCAAGCGAAAAACTTAGCGCATTCTATTTCTTGTGGACCCAGGAGTTGCTAGCGCACAGAAGCTATTTATTGATGCTGGCCAAGCATTCCGGAAAAGGAATAATGCCTACAGAAAAATACCTACAGCATTTCCGCCATTTGTTTTTGGATTATGCAGCAGGAATTGTGGCCTCCGGTATTGAGGAAAAACAAATTGCAGACCGCAAGTTCATTTCCGACCAGTTTAGGCACGGCCTTTGGGCGCAAACCGTTTTTCTGCTCAATTTCTGGATTAAAGACACATCCAATGATTTTGAGGATACGGATGCAGCCATCGAAAAAACCGTAAGGCTTATTTATAAGTTGATGGGGGAAAATATCTTTGATGAAATGCTTGATCTTGGCAAATTCATTTTTCAGCGCAGCAAAAAATCTTTTTCTTAAGCAGGAATGAAATCGCAGGAGCGCATTCCTAAGTCTCGCATAGAGCGGGCTGCACACATTGCAGGAGCAGGGGTAAAGGTAGGGGGCAATTACATTAAGCACTATGCCAAAAAAATGGTGAATAGTGACGTGCAGCGCGAGGAATTGCACCGCGACAATGCCGGTGATATTTATGAAACGCTCAGCAAATTGAAAGGAAGTGCCTTGAAAGTGGCGCAGATGATGAGCATGGACAGGGGAATTTTGCCACAGGAATATCAGGAGAAATTCCAGTTGTCCCAGTATTCGGCACCGCCGCTGTCGGCTCCACTGGTTGCTCAAATATTTCGCAAATCGCTTGGAAATTCACCTGGTGCCTTTTTTGATGAATTTACCCAAAACGCAGTTGCCGCCGCCAGTATTGGTCAGGTTCACAAAGCAACGAAAAATAGCAAAGAACTCGCCATAAAAATTCAATATCCCGGTATCGCCAATTCTATTGGCTCCGATCTACGCATGGTTAAACCCTTTGCTGTTCGGTTGCTAAGCATGAACAAAAATGATATTGATAATTATTTTGACGAGATAGAAGGCAAGCTGATGGAAGAAACCAACTATCAGCTGGAACTGCAGCGCAGCATAGAGCTTAGCCAGGCCTGTGCACACATATCCAACCTTCAATTTCCAGAGTACTATCCAGAATGGTCTTCGGATAAAATCATCACCATGGATTGGCTGAATGGTTTGCACTTGAAGGAATTTTTGGCCACCAAACCCACACAGGAAGTGCGCAACAGCATTGGTCAGGCTTTGTGGGATTTCTATGATTTTCAAATCCATGAATTAAAGATGGTGCATGCAGATCCGCATCCCGGCAACTTTTTATTTACACCGGATGGCAAGGTCAATATTTTTGATTTCGGCTGTGTGAAGGTAATTCCGGATCGCTTTTATACCCCATACTTCAGGTTGGTAGACCGCAGCATTTACAACAATACAGAAGAAACCCACAGCATATTTCGTGAACTGGAATTGCTGCACGAAGACGATTCTGCCGGTGAAATTGCTTTTTTTGCTCCGCTGTTTAAGCAGATGATTGATATGCTGACCTTGCCATTTACCTGCGAGACATTCGATTTTGGCGATGAACGTTATTTTGGCGGTATTTATCAGTTTGCCGATAACCTCATCGAAATGCCGGAAATACGCAACAGTAAAAAAGCGAGGGGCTCCCGTCATTCGCTGTACATAAACCGCACTTACTATGGCCTGTATCACATGCTGTTTGACCTGAAAGCAGAAGTGGTAACCGGAAAAAGAAAATTTTAATAAAACTTGTATAAGTTTGTTTGAACAAATATATTTGCCAATACTTACAACTAAAACCAATAAAAAAACATAAAAACATGAAAAAACAATTTTTGTATTTCGCAGGAGTAGCAGCAATGGCTGTTATGGCCGCATGTGGTGGCAACACCAGCAAATCAGGAGACGCCGACACAGCTGCTAAAGCTGGAGAAGGTGCTGGCACTTACACCGTAGATGTTGCAGCAAGCAACCTGGAATGGCGTGGATGGAAAATCATCAAAGCCAGCGAGCACAAAGGAACCATCAGCCTTAAAGAAGGTCAGTTGAGTGTAGAAAATGGCAAACTGGTTGCCGGTTCATTCACCATCGACATGAACAGCATTAAAAACACCGACCTTACCGATACCGGTTACCAAAAGAAACTGGTTGGACACTTAATGGCAGAAGATTTCTTCAACGTTGCCAAATTCCCAACCGGAAAATTTGAAATCGTGAGCGTAGCTGAAAAAGCCAGCGAAGGTTACACCCACGAACTAAGTGGCAACCTTACTTTGCGCGACAGCACTCGCAAAATCACTTTCCCTGCAAACATTAAGGTAGAAGGCAACACCGTTACCGCTAATGGAAAAGCAACCATCAACCGTTTGGACTGGGGAGTTAACTATGATAGCAAAAACCTGAGCTTGGCCGAAGCCGCTCAGAAAAAAGTAAAAGATGGTATTGTAAACAACGAAATGGACATCACCATTTCTTTGAAAGCAACCAAGTAATCAATTTCTGATTACAGCGATAGTATTATAAAAAAAGGCCCGCCTCCGGCGGGCTTTTTTTATGCATCTTTAAAGTGCTTTAGGGCCTCCCGCCTACTGAGTGGGCTTAGTGGATGGCTGTTTACAAATTGAATAACGGCCTCGGGATTCGTTCTGGCATATTGCCGCAAGGCCCAGCCGATGGCTTTGCGGATAAAAAACGCCTTGGAATCCATGTGTTTTGTGATACAAGCGAATAACAATGCTACGTCGGTTACTGACTTATAGTTTAACTGAAATATGATGCAAGTTCTTTGCAACCACATATTGTCGCCGTTTAGCCACCGTTCAATATAAACATCCCGCTGTTCCGGAAACTGCTGAAAATAGGGGCCAATCATCCGAGATGCGAGCAGGTCTACCGTATCCCACCAGCTTTTCTCCAATACGCAGGTTTCGAAAAGTGTAATCGCTTCTGCATGGTTCCAAATTTTTGATTTTATCATCAACTCCAGTGCCGTATATTGAAATTCGCGCTCGGGTTGGTTCCAGAGGGTTAAAATGGTTTCTTTTAATTCTGTATAGCTACGTTTATCATTTGCCTTAATGAAGGCTTTTTCAAGTGCTGCTCTTTCCGGTTTTTGTACGCCCAGGTAAAGGAATTGGTTTTTCATGTAGCTGCTCATTTTAGCCGCCTTTTCAGCATCTGAGGCATTGTTGAACAAGGATTTTAACGTATTGATATCCATTAGAAGATGTAAAGTTAAATGCAATATAAATGTATCAGGATTTTTAAAATCCTCAATCACAATTGATTTTAACGGTAAATTAATAAAAAAAAACAGTTTATTTAACGTGGCTCAAAAACAATTAAGGCTTGAACTTTGTAACTTTCTAAGACATTAAAAATGACATTCAAGATTTATACACGTAAGGGCGACGATGGAAAGACAGCTTTGCTGGGTGGCGACAGGGTTTCAAAACACCATATTAGGGTAGAAAGTTATGGAACGGTAGATGAGTTGAACAGTTATCTGGGCCTCATTCGCAGCACCACGCAGGAAGTGACTGTGCTTACCGCTATTGCGCAGGTTCAGGATCGGTTGTTTACCCTGGGTTCCTATTTGGCCTCTGCAGCCGGAAGCAAGGTTATCCTGCCCGAATTGTATGACGAAGATGTTTCCTTTTTAGAGTCGGAAATAGACAGAATGACTGCGGATTTGCCGGAGTTGCGCAACTTTATCCTGCCTGGTGCAACTACTGCCGGAGCGCATGCCCACGTTGCACGTTGTATTTGCCGAAGGGCAGAACGGTTGGTTGTTTATCTTTCCGATAACGAAGAAATTGATGCGATGATTGTTACTTACCTCAACCGCCTCAGCGATTATTTGTTCACCTTAGCAAGGTATCTGGATAAGATAAATGGTGGCGAAGAAATTGCCTGGGTTCCCAGAAAAAAGTAAGAGGCTTAGGTCACATCCGATTAAACTGAGGTGTGCAGCAAAAACTTATGACAGCATTTTGGCCAGATTGCCAAAAACCTTGGAGGGCATTTTCCCTTCATAAACCACCTGGTATACAGCCTCAATAATCGGCGCTTTGATGCATTTCTCCAAGCAAAGTTCCTGTATGCTACCTGTAGCATAAAAACCTTCAGCAACCATGTTCATTTCCAGCTGCGCGCTTTTTACGCTGTAGCCTTTGCCAAGCATGTTTCCAAACGTGCGGTTCCGGCTAAACTGGCTGTAGCAAGTTACCAGCAAATCACCCAGATAAGCGGCATTTTTCACATCGCGGTGGGTTTCGTGCAACGATTCCAGGAAATCTTCCATTTCCCGAATTGCGGCACCCGTATATACAGCCTGAAAATTATCGCCATAGCCCAATCCATGGGCGATACCGGAACCTATTGCATAAATATTTTTAAGCACGGCGGCATATTCGGCTCCATACAAATCATTGTTGGTGCAGGTATTGATATACCGACACGCAATTAATGAGGATAGTGCAGAAGATAAAGCTGGCTCCAGCGCCGAAATGGTCAGGTAGCTTAGCTTTTCAAGCGCCACTTCTTCGGCATGGCACGGGCCTGTAATCAATCCTATTTGCGTGGGCGGAATGTGATGGATTTGCTCCAGATAACGGGCAATCACCATACGGGTATTGGGGTCTACGCCTTTTACTGCAGATACATATATTTTGTCTTTGGGCAGGGTTACTGTTTGCAAAGATTGGTGCAGGAAAGCAGATGGAACCGCCAATACCAGCACTTCGCTTAGGTTTATTAATTCCTGTAAATCCTGGTGTAATTGCACTTTCTCAAGGTCAATTTCCACAGAGGACAGGTATTTGGGATTGTGTTGAAACTGCAGGATATAATCCAGCGTTTCCTGGTTGCGCAACCACCAGTGAACCTGAATATCGGTTTTTTCCGATAATATCTTTACAAGCGCAGTGGCCCAGCTTCCGCTGCCTATAACGCCAATATGCTTAAAATCCTGGTTCACCCTTGCCGCAAAAGTACGGAAATCAGGTGGTTATCTTCAATGTTGGTTATTTTAGGATCTGGGTCGCGTGTTTTGCGGTGTCAACCTTCTCAATGATTTCGGCTATGTTGCCATGTTCATCAATGATAAAGGTGGTGCGGGCGATGCCCATATACTTGCGTCCATACATGCTTTTTTCTACCCATACGCCGTAGGCCAGAGCAATGCTGTTGTCGGTATCGGCCAATAAATCAAATGGCAATTCGTATTTGGCAATGAATTTCAGGTGCTTGCTTTCACCGTCAGGGCTCACACCCACAATGGCAAAGCCTTGCTTTTGAAGTGTTTCATAATTGTCGCGCAGGCTGCAGGCTTCCGCCGTGCATCCGGGAGTATCGTCTTTAGGATAAAAATACAATACCAGTTTTTTGCCGGCAAAGTCTGTTAGCGACAGGTTTTTACCATCTTGATTTTTTGCGCTGAATGCTGGGGCTTTGTCTCCGGTTTTTAATTGCATAATGGTATAACAAACCTGACAAAATCTTGTTTTAATCCCCGATAACTTCTTCAATTATTTCCGGTTCTTCTAGTGGAATAATTTCAACCGGTAATCCATCTTTATACTCGGTGGTTTTTATCCATCCACCTTCCTGGTAGCGCTGCTTAACGGTGCCGCTTCCGTTGATGAAAGTGGTTTGATGGAAAACTTTTCCGCTGGGTTCCCAGCAGGTATAGGTTCCTGTAACTTTCCCATCCTGGTATTCCCACTGTTCTTTCTTTTGCCCGTTGATATACCAAACGGCACTTTCACCGTGTTTTAATCCATGTTTATAGTAGCTTGTCGCATAAACACTGCCATTGCGGGCTTGATAATGTTCTTGGTCATACCGCAAACTCACACACTTCCCGTGTTTGTTGTTTTTGATGTACCAGCATGTATCCAGAAAATACGATTCGCTGTCGCCATAATCAATCAGATCCCATCGCTGTTCACTGTGACCGGTTTTGAGGCCATCAGCGTAATTGTAAAGTTCATATACCTGTCCTTCCTGGGTGTAATATGCATATTTACCATGTTTAATCCCTTGCTTGTAATGTCCGTCAAACTGGAGTTTTCCATTGTTGTAATAAATCTGTATGTTGGCAGGCAATCCTTTTTCAAACAATACTTTTGCCTTGGTCAATTCCCCGATTTTGTATACTGCCAATCCGGTATACAGCGTGTCATTATAGTAGCCGGTGCCGCGCAAGGTGTCGCATCCTGATGGATCATGCCAGATTATCCAATCAGGATTGCCGCAGTAATAAAAAACCACATTGGTATCGCAACTAAACAGGTGTTTTTCAGCGTCAGGGTAAATACTGATTTTTTCCAGCGGAACAGTTTGTGCATTCGATAATAAGGCAAATAGTGCACATGCACTTGCCAGGGAGGTTTTTAAATACTTAATCATTGATGAGGTAACGCTGTAGGGGAAGTTTTTATTTCATTCCTGCTTCACTCTTGAACTTGGTGAAATAGACTTTTAGGTTGGCTTCGCTCTTGTATTTGGTAAAAAACACTTTCCAGTCTGCTTCGGATTTGTATTCTGTCCAAAACCAAATACCGCTGTATTGTTTGGCCTCGCTTTTATACTTGGTTTCATACACAATCATGTCGGCTTCACTCTTGTATTCGGTCACGTAAATGATTTTATCGGCTTCGCTTTTGTAGGAAGTTTTATAAACCTTTTGAGCCATGATTTTCTGGCCAAAAAGGATGAGAACAGCCATCAGGATAAGATTTTTCATAATCACCAATATAAGAAATTAAAATGACAATTCCAAATAAATCAGTTAAAAAACGGCGTTTGAATTATAGTTTTTCCTGTATGTATTCTGCCATCCTGCGAAATAAATGGTATTGGGCATACCTGTCGCCTATTCCGTGGTTGCGGTTTGGGTATACTTCCGAATCGTATCTGACACCTGATTTAATCATGGCATTGATCATTTCTGCAGAATTTTGCCAGTGCACATTGTCATCCCCGGTGCCGTGTATCAGCAAATAATTTCCTTTGATGTTTTTTGTGAATTGAATGGGAGAGTTTTCGTCATATCCCGCAGGGTTTTCAGCGGGTTTTCTCAGGAATCGTTCGGTATAGATATTGTCGTAATAGCGCCAGCTGGTAACGGGTGCAACCGCAATGGCTGTTTTGAATAAATCCGGGCTTTTGGTAATGCATAAGCTGCTCATATAGCCACCAAAACTCCATCCCCAAATGCCAATTCTTTTGCTGTCAACAAAAGGTTGTTTGCCAAGCCATCTCGCAGCAGCAGCCTGGTCTGCCTGTTCAAATTTTCCTAAATTGAGGTAGGTGCATTTTTTAAATGCTTCACCCCGGTGACCGGTTCCACGGCCATCAACACTCACAATGATATAACCTTTTTGGCTCAGGTACTGGTGGTAAAGAAAATTGCGCCCTCCCCAGCTGTTTCTAACGGTGTTTACACCTGGACCTCCATAGACAAACATAAGGACGGGATACTTTTTTGCCGGATCAAAATCATGTGGTTTAATCATCCAGTAATTCAATTTCACACCGCTGTCTGTGGTGAGGTTGCCAAACTCTGACTTTCCAAAGGCGTACTTATTCATTACTTTTTTGGCGGCCGCGTTGCTTTCCAGAACTCGCTTCCATGTTGTTCCTGTTTCTTTCAGTACATAATTTGCCGGAACAGCCAGGCTGCTGTGCATGTCTGTATAAAAACGGCCGCCTTTACCAAAAACAACCACGTGGTTTCCAGGTTCCGGTGTTTCGTTGGTTTTCTTTTTGCCATCCAGGTTAATGCTGAAAAGGTGGTCTTCGGTTGGAGAAACTTCACTGCTGTTGAAGTATATCAGCCCCTTGCTTTCGTTTACGTGCGCTATTCCAAGAACGTCGAAATTTCCTTTGGTAATGGCAATTTCCTTGTAATCTAAATGTACTTTAGTGGGAATATAGCGGTATAAATGGTTAAATCCGTTTTTCTCTGAAGTGCTGATAAATCCAGGCTTGGATTTCAAAAAGTAAAGGTTGTCGTGGATGTCAATGTAGGTTTTGCTTTTCTCGTATAACACGGTGGTTGTGTTGCCGGTTTTGGCGTTTGCAAACAGTAATTTCCATTCGTTTTGGGTGCGGTTCAGCCATTGGATGCTTAATTGACCGGGAATATTTGTCCACTGAATGCGTGGCAAATACTGATCTCCTGCGGCAATGTTTGCACGTACTTTTTGTCCGGTTGAAGGTTCGTATATATAAACATCAACAACAGAATTGTCTTCACCTGCTTTTGGGTATTTCCAACTTTCTTGTGCAGGGTAGAGACCGCTAAACATGTCCATGCTGAATTCCTTTACCGCACTCTCGTCAAACCGATAAAAGGCAATATGCTTGCTGTCCGGGGACCAAGCATAACCCTGGCTCATGCTGAATTCCTCTTCGTAAACCCAATCAACCGCACCATTGATGATGCTGTTCTTTTGTCCGTCGGAGGTGATGGCCTTTTCTGTTTGGGTTTTCAGATCAAATATAAATAAGTCGTTTTCACGCACAAAAGCCAGGTAATCATTGTTTGGGCTCATTTGCGGATACATGATTTTTTCAGAACCAATCGCAATGGCGTTTCCGTTGGTGAGGTCTACCACATAAACCAATGATTTGGTGCTGTGGCGATAAATGGATTCTGTAGCTGTGGTAAGTATCATGTAGCGCTCATCGTCGGAAAAAGTGTAGCCTTCGGGTTGCAGGTTAACGCCCACTTCGGTGCTGCGCAGGATGAGGCCGGCACTGTCGCCGCTTCGCAGGTTGCGCTTGATAATGTGCCACCGTGGAGCCGCTGCTGCCGCATTGGGTAAGCTACTGCTGGTATTAACCAGTTCGGTGTAATGCTCTCCATCTTTCATAACATTAAAACCGGCCACTCCGGAAACCCGAAAGGTTCCTTTCTGGTAAATGTCTTCTAAGGTGAAAGCTGTCTTCTCCTGTGCGTAAAGTCCATGAATGGAGGCCAAGGTGAAGCCAATTGCGACAACAATATTTTTCATTTAATGCGTGTTAATTTCACATCTTTGGTTCTTTTTATCACTACAGGCACCAGTTCTTTGGTTACCATGCTTTCATCAAGGCCAAACCATTTTTCGGGCCTACCAGCCAAAAATTTCATCTTCCCGTAAGCGTTTAGCACAATGTTATCCAGTATTGGCAGTTCATTTTCCTGGGTAATTTCTTCATCAATCAAAACGAACCTGAAATCGCCCAGGTAGCGTTTGTCAGAGAATGCGTGATAGTAAGGATCCAAATCTATTTCATGGTTATCCAGCATTTCCTGAATCACCAGTCTTAGGTAATAACTTATTTTTTGCTGAACCCTGAAACCCAATTTCAAACGCACCTTATAGATGTCATTTTTCTCAACTGTTGTAACCTTATATTCCAAGGTGTAGGGTTCATCGGTAACATCAACATTGACAAACCAGTAAAAATCGGCACGTTTGGGCCTTTTCTGCAAAATGCTCTGCAGCAGTAATGATTCGACTTCGTCATCTGCCTTGGTTTTGCTCAGGTAAATAAGGTGTGT
Organism: Flavobacteriales bacterium; assembly: GCA_947487055.1. GTDB lineage: Bacteria > Bacteroidota > Bacteroidia > NS11-12g > UBA955 > RGEC01. The sequence goes on along the minus strand of CANKVN010000001.1, from coordinate 49,314 downwards.
GGCATATTTTGGGAGTGTAGTATCCTGACTCAAAGCACGTAGCTTGTCCCTGAATATATTAAGGGGAACACTTTCAGTGAGCCGGCTTTTGATTTGTCCGCCCTTCCAGAAGATATACATGAATGCCATAATCATAATACCGATGAGTACGGTTACATAACCACCATGGGTGAATTTGGCCAGATTGGCCAGTAAGAAGGCAAGTTCTACTGAGAAGAAAACCAACATTATCATCCAAATGAGCACCAGTGGCCAGCGGCGCATTTTCAGGTAATAAAATAGCAGCAGAGAGGTCATAAGCATGGTTACGGTAATTGCAAGGCCATAAGCCGCTTCCATGGCTTTGCTTTCCCGGAAATAAAGCACCACGCCAATGCAGCCAACCAGCATAGCTGTATTGATAAACGGAATGTAAATCTGGCCTTTTACATCGCTTGGATATTTAACCGTAAACTTTGGGAAAAAGTGCAACCGTATTGCCTCAGAAACCAAAGTAAATGAACCGCTGATTAAAGCCTGGCTGGCAATGATGGCCGCCATGGTTGCGATTCCAATACCGAAAATCAGAAACCAGTCCGGCATGATGGCGTAAAACGGACTTTTTGCACCCAGTGTTTGCCCTTGCATGCCAAGCAAATGGGCACCCTGGCCCATGTAGTTTAGTAGCAGGCTGATTTTTACAAAAATCCAGGTAATTCGGATGTTCTTTTTTCCGCAGTGCCCCAAATCACTGTATAGCGCTTCTGCGCCAGTAGTGCAAAGGAATACAGCACCCAGAAGCACAAACGCTTCTTTGCTGCTGCTGATAAATTTCACCACATAAATAGGGTTTATTGCATGCAATACGAATGGATTCTCCATGATTTTTGCCCCGCCCAAAACGGCGAGCATGCCAAACCAAACCAGCATAATAGGGCCAAATGCCTTACCGACAGTGCTGGTGCCTGCGCGCTGGAAAATGAAAATAACAGCAATGATAGCAATGACAATGGGGACTGTTTGAATCTGTGGATCCAGAATCCGCAAGCCTTCAATGGCTGAGGAAACAGAAATTGGCGGCGTAATAATTCCATCGGCCAGCAACATAGCACCTCCTACCATGGTGCCTATCATTAAATAAGGGAAACGCCTTCTAAGTAGGCTGAATAAGGAGAAAATACCTCCTTCACCTTTGTTGTCTGCCCTTAGTGTGAGAATTACATACTTAATTGTAGTTTGCAGGGTCAGGGTCCAGAATACACAACTGATTCCACCAAGTACAGTAAGTTCATCGATGGGCTTATTGCCCACAATGGCGCTCATTACATACAATGGTGATGTGCCGATGTCGCCATAAATGATGCCCAAAGTAACCAGCAGCCCGGCAGCTGATAGTTTGTCGATGCGTGTTTGCCCCATGATTTGTTGAAAGTGTGGGCGAATTTAAGGGGCAGCAACTGCATTTTTAATGAGGTATATACAAGTTGTGAATAATCTGTCAACAAACGCCAAGAGCCCCTTAGCGGCTGTGTTGTGCTACGGTGAATTTCTTTTGGATAAGTAATGGAGGCATCCTCTTAAAAAGTCTGCTTATTTAATGAACTTTGCATCGAAAATTGAACCATAACCATTCATAAAATACGTATACCTGTGGCAAACAATACCCTTATTTCAAGTTACTTCGGAGAAAATGTTTTCGGCAACGAAGCACAAAAAAAGCACCTCAGTAAACCTGCTATCAAAGCAATTGCAGATGCTCAGCGTGAAGGTCATCTCATTTCTCCTGAACTGGCCAGTGAAGTGGCAGAAGGCATGAAGGATTGGGCCTTAGATAAAGGTTGCACCCACTACACCCACTGGTTTCAACCACTGCGTGGCACAACCGCCGAAAAGCATGACAGCTTTTTTGAGCCAATAGCTACAGACAAAGGCGTGGAGAAATTCTCGGGTAAAGCATTGGTTCAACAAGAGCCGGATGCTTCCAGTTTTCCCAGTGGCGGTATTCGCAATACGTTTGAAGCCCGAGGATACACCGCATGGGATCCATCATCCCCTGCATTCATCATGGAAAAAGCCGGAGCCAAAACCTTGTGTATTCCCACAATTTTTGTTTCCTATACCGGCGAGGCCCTCGATTACAAAGCGCCATTGCTGAAAGCACTTGCTCTGGTGCGCAAAGCTTCCACAGAAGTTTGTCATTATTTTGATCCAAAAGTGAATGACTGCTCCGTGAGCCTGGGTGTGGAACAGGAATATTTTCTGGTGGATGAAAATCATTTTCACCAGCGTCCGGATTTGATGCTTGCAGGCAGAACCCTGGTTGGCAGCTCGCCGGCTAAAGGACAGCAACTGGAAGACCATTATTTTGGTAGCATTCCCAACCGGGTACTTGCCTTTATGGCAGATTTTGAAGAAGCCAGTCATAAATTGGGAATTCCCTTGCGCACACGCCACAATGAGGTTGCACCTGCACAATTTGAATGTGCGCCCCAATACGAAGAAGCCAATCTTGCGGTAGACCACAACAGCCTCCTCATGGATGTGATGGAAAGTGTTGCCAATAGCCATGGCATGAAGGTGCTCTTTCACGAAAAACCTTTCAAAGGCATTAACGGCAGCGGTAAACACAACAACTGGAGTATTGTTACCAACACCGGGGTGAACTTGCTTGCTCCCGGAAATAATCCATTGGAAAACCTACAGTTCCTGACTTTCTTCATCAATACCATCAAAGCCGTTTACGACCACGCCGATTTGTTGCGCGCCAGTATCGCTACCGCTGCCAATGATCACCGCCTTGGCGCCAATGAAGCACCGCCCGCCATCGTTTCTGTGTTTGTGGGCGATACGCTGGAACATGTGCTACAAACATTTGAAGGTACTGCCACAGCTGCCAAAGAAGAAAAAGGAAAAGCAAGCATCAAAATCGCGAGTATTCCCGAAATTTTACTGGACAATACCGACCGCAACCGCACATCACCATTCGCATTTACAGGTAATAAATTTGAGTTTAGGGCTGTGGGTAGCAGCGACAATTGCGCAAGCTCCATGACGGTGCTCAACACCATTGTGGGCAACCAGTTGATGCTGTTTAAAAAGGATGTTGATGCCGCCATCAAGGCCAAAAAAGGAACCAAAACCGAAGATGCCATCAAAAAAGTATTGCGTGGTTACCTCAAAGACAGCAAGAAAGTGCTGTTTGGCGGCAACGGTTATAGCGACGAATGGGTGAAAGAGGCCAAGCGCCGTGGTTTGAATAACATCAAAACTACACCCCGCGCCCTGGAATCCTACCTCAGTGAAGCCAGCATTGATTTGTTTGTTAAAAATGGCATTTTCAACCACAAAGAACTTGAAGCCCGCACAGATATTCGTTTTGAAAGCTATGTGCTGCGCCTGCAAATAGAAGGCCGCCTGATTAATGAAATGGTTCAAAACCACATAGTTCCTGCTGCCGTAAATTATCAAAAACGTTTGGCAGACAACGTGCAAACCCTCATGGGTATTGGTCAGAACAAATCTACCTTGAAGGCGCAAACCGAAATTATTTCCGATATCAGCAGCCATATTAATAAGCTGCATGCTGTAAACAAAGAAATGACCGCCGAACGTGCCAAGGCAAATAAAATTGAAGATGCGCACAAACGCGCCATTGCCTATTGCGAAAAGGTAAAACCCCTGTTCGATGAAATCCGCGAGCACAGCGATGCGCTGGAGTCAATCGTAGATGACCGCGAATGGCCTTTCCCAACATACCGCGATCTTTTGAACGGCTGCAGGTAATAAAAATATCCCTGCCCAAATAGCGAAGTACTAAAAAAAGCCCCGATTTGGGGCTTTTTTTAGTACTTTATACTCATTTTATTGTCGATAAAACACAATTTATTTGTAGGTTCTATGGGCGTCAATTTCTCATTGTTGAACCGTTGTGTTTGCTTCTGCCTCTGCCAACTGCTGTTTGCATGTGGATTATTTGCGCAGAAAACAACCGGCGATTCAATGGAAATGAGGATCAAACAAGCCGTGGAAAGGGGAGCGGTGGTGGATGAACTGGGCGCAGCTTTTCAAGCAAAGCCAAGCGGAGAGTTTTTATTGATGCCGGCATCCAAGGATATTCGGTTTGCCATCATTATTTACAATGTTGATATAGAGCCCCAAAGGGCTGTCTTTAGCGCAGGACTGGCTTTTCGCGATTCCAGAAGCAACCAGTTGGTGGCCTGCAAAGCAGACAATATCAGTTTCTATTACCATCAGGGTCTCACCGGGCCGGTAAAAATGTACTTGCTGAGTGATGTTAATATAAGATTGGGCCGGGCTGCAAACATTCTTATTAAAGGGGGCATCAACCACACCTGGGCAGAGTTTGCCTGTTCAGGTTTGGAACGTTTTGGTGTAACCGGCGAAGCAAGCATCAACAGCAATCTTTTGGAGCCGCTGGATAAAAATCTTAACCCGATGGTTGACAGTAGCTTGCAGAGTTCTTTCAGCATGGTTACTGCTTCCTGGGAAGAAATGCTTATTCAAATCAGTTTGCAGCCCTTTCAGGTAAAAGGGTTTAAGGGATATGCCTTCAAGGTGACCAATGCTGTTTTGGATTTAAACGGGCAGGCAGATGCCCCGGGTATGCCACCTCAGGATTTTGAAGCGGGTAGTTGGGAGGGATTTTACCTGCAGGAAGGGAAAGTGATTTTTCCGGCACATTTTACAGCGGCCTCAAAACCCAGGCCGGAATTTGGATTTAGGAATTTAACGGTTGATAGGTCCGGTTTTTCCGGGTCAATTTTTGGCACAGGAATTCTTGATACATCCAAGGGGAATTTGGCAGGTTGGAGATTTGGAATTGATAGGGCGGAAATAACTTTTTTACGGAATTGTTTGGTAAAGGCACAATTCAACGGCACCCTGGGGCTGCCCGTTTTGCCCGATACGCAGCTGCTTAATTATGACGCCCTCATTGGCTTTAATGACAATTACTGTTTTACGGTAAAAACGAAAGATACCATTAGCATTCCGGCGCTGAAAGCAGCAACAGTTATGCTTACCTCAGGCAGCCAGTTATACCTTGCCATCAATGAGGGAGTGGTGACCGCCGAAGCCGTGCTGCACGGTAGTTTAACCATAAAAACTAAATCCAGGGAAGACGCCGACGGGCCAAATGTAACTTTATGCGGTGTGGAATTTCAGGGCCTTACCATTGCCAACCATGCACCAAAAATTAAGCTGGATTATTTAGGGGTAACTGGTAAAAGCGCCCCATCCGAACTAAATGCCTTTCCCATATTTATTAGGGACGTGAATTTTGGTAACGAATCCGGGTCGCAATTTCTTGGCTTTACGCTGGGAGTAAACCTCAACGAAAATTTAGCCTGTGCTGCCGGAATCAAAATATATGCAACTTTAATTTCCCGGGAAGGGAAAGACCGCTGGGCATTCAAAAAATGCCAACTTTCAGATTTAGCCTTATCCGTGGCAATCGCCAACATCAATCTGCAAGGCAGGTTGGCCGTCATCCGGTCTGATCCCCAGTATGGAAAGGGATTCAACGGAGAAATCACCTTTAAGGTTAAGATGAGTTCTGAAGAAATTAGCGGGGCTTGCAAAGTGCTGTTTGGCCGAATCCGCGATAACCGTTATTGGTATTTTGATGCGGCTGTTGACGTGTCAAAAGGAATCCCCATAGGGCCTGCAGCCACATTAAATGGTTTTCTTGGCGGTGCATGGTTCAGGATGCGCGCCTTGAAACCTGGGGAAAATGAGCCTTCATCAATCTATGGCAGAAGTGCCAATGGAAGAATATATGTACCGGATGCAACTGCCGGAATGGGATTAAGGGCAGGTGTTTATCTAAAGAGCACAGCTCCCGGGGCATTTCAGGGAAATGGTGCTTTGGAGGTGCAGTTCAGGAAGGGTGGTGCCATTGACCAAATTCTGCTTTTTGGAACCGCAGATTTCTTAACCAATCCTGTTCCCTTAAATGCGAATGTATTTGCACAAAAAAGCCAGGCATTGTGTGCGGTTTCTACCGGCAAAGAAATGGTGGCACAATACAAGCCTGATGGCATGCTGGCAGCAGCCATGGATATTCAGCTGGATTTCAACAATAAAACCTACGTTGGCAACTTCGGATTGTATGCAAATGTTAAAACAAAAGCAGCAAACATTACCGGGACCAGGGATAACGGCTTTGCAGGCCAAATTAATCTGTTTTTTAGTCCTACAAACTGGTACGTATGGATAGGTAATAGCCAAGATCCACTTGCCTTACAGGCAGTGATACCCAAAATCATGAAAATGGATGCCAAAGCCTATTTCATGACTGGAAAATCAGTGCTTCCACCACCACCTTTGCCTACTTTTATCGAAAATCTGTTGGGTGTAAATGCGGTGGAAACAACGAGGGATGCAGGTAGCCTCACCCAGGGTGTAGCCTTCTCCTTTGGTGGCGTGCTGACTGCAGAAATAGGCGGAGAATACCGTTATAAAAAGATTGCATTGTACGCGAAAGGAATGGCGATGTCCGGATTGGACATAACGTTGAATAAATACAATGCGTTAACGGTATGCAATGAAACCGGCGAAAGACCCGGAATTAACGGCTGGTTTGCCCAGGGTAAGTACTATACGGGCATGGCCGTTCGGATTGGTGGTTCTGTTGGGAATTTTTCTGTGGATGTGGCAAATATTTCTTTGGGTGCGTTGCTTCAGGGCCAAGGGCCCAGCCCCATTTCCGCTTCGGGAACTGCCGCATTCAGTGTGAAAGTAGTCAATTTATTTGATGTTAGTGGGAGGTTTCGGGTAAACATTGGCAAATCATGCGAAATGGTGCAAAATCAATGGAACTCCGAACCCATTATTCAAATAGAAGCGCCTGTTCAAGGGCAACAAATGGGCGTGCTTCAGGCTCCGGTGGTTGCCTTTTCGATTCCTGTTGAAACAGAATTCACCGATGTAAACCAGCGGAAATTGCGGTTAATGCCACAATATGAGTTGCTGCAGGATAGAACAAAAGTTGCCGGTCTTTGGGAGCTTTCCCCTGATAAGCAATCATCCTCGTTTAGGATGCCCCTGCCACTCAAGGCAAATGCGCAGCATTTGTTAACCGTAACCCTGCGGGCTCAAGTTTGGAACCAGAATCTGAAACGCTGGGATGATTTACCATACAACGGAACTTCTGTGGTAGAGATGCAGAAGCGGGATTTCAAAACGGGGAACGCACTGGCTGAAATTCCCCTCGAAAATATCGCTGAAGCCTATCCCAGTCCGGGTCAGGTCAATCTCCATGTTGCTTATGCAACCAATGGCAGCATAGCCTTGAAAGTGTCTCAATGGCAACAACTGGCGCTGCCAGGAACCAAATTTGTAGGCCGTTTTTCAGCCGCAGATGGGGAATGCCGTGATGTTGCCGTTGAGGTAAAAGGGAATGCTGCGGTATTTTCCATTCCCCAAGCCTTGAAGAACGCCAAAACCTACCAGTTTAGGTTAATGAGACGCAGCACGGAAGACCGGCTGTTGAACGTGGCTTCAGGAACTGCCGAAACAACGTTTAATCCGGGTGCAGCAAGCATGAGCGGTGTTTCCGGGCTAGCCAGTAACCAAAATAGTTCCACAATAAAAGATGCCGTTTTACTAACGTACTACGTGCGCACGTCTCATTATCCCAAGCCCGATATCAAGTGGCAGGCCTGCACCGTTAAAAAAGGCATCGACACTGACGATATCATGGAATATACGTTGTCGCAGCAAAAACAGGAGTACTGTGCCTTACCGGAATTAAAACAAAAAGGGTATCGGTTTCATGCACAACTACAAAAATCCTCTTGGTTTACCACCATGGTGAATCCAAAACTGTATGGCTTCTATTATCGGCTGCCAAGTGCCGCAAAAACAAAAGTTGGTTGGAAAAGGGACACATCCCAGGGGCTTATTCCCCAGTGGGCAGTTACAGCCACCCAGCCCGGATGTGAAAAGGTTGTTTTAAATGAGCGTCATTACAAAGGTGCTGCTGTGGATTTCGTTACGCAATCATTAAGCCTTGAATATAGCGGAGTAGCTGTGATGAAAGCGGATTTGGAGCTGCTGAAGGAGGCGCTGATCGGCTATGCCCAATTCGCAGACATAATCACGCTGCAGCAAATGATTGGTATGTTGCCGGTAAACAATATTTCCAACAAACAGATTTCACAATTACCGCCGCCCAAAAAGGCCCCCTCGCTGCAGCAATCGCAACCCGGGAAATTATTTCAGTCGGCCAAGCTGCTGCTGGAAGAGCAAGCCGCACTGAGGAATAAATTCGTTAACGGGGTTGGTCAATTGCAACTCAATGATCCTGTGGACTGGCAAGCGATGACGTTTGGCGCAACCTACCAAATGACAAACCTTCCCACCAATCGTTTTAGCATCGGGGAGGGCTATAAGCCATGAAAAAGGTTTTGGTATTCCTCATCCTAAGTATTGGTTGCCTTTCATGGGCTTTTGGGCAATCTGTGGAAATCCGGGGTAAAACACGGCGCTTTGCCGATGCTGTATGGATAAGGTGGCAGCCAGGTGCGCCCGAGGCCATGAAAAAGCATATGTTAAAAGGCTTTAACTTGGAAAGGGTTACCATTTCCAGGGATGGGCAGCCATTACCAAAGGAGGAACGCTACCGGCTAAACGAGCAACCCATAAAATTTGATACAGCGGGCATAGAAAAAGACAATGCTGAATTGCAATGGATTAAGCAAATGTTGTTTTATGTAAAAAGCGAAGGAAACAATCCTTTGGCCATTGTTGAAGACAAAGAAACGATGGATTTGGCCTTCATGCAGGTTTCTGTTTTGCTCATGCGCGACTTTAACCTTGCCATTCAGTGTGGTTTGGGTTGGCAGGACCAAACAGCCAAATTGAATGAGGAATATGTCTATACGGTATCCACTGCCAGTGAGGATACTGCCCGGGTGTATTTGTTTTCCGGTTTGGAAAAACCGCAACCTTCGCCAAAAATCCAGCAACACCAATACCGAAATAAACGCGCTGTGCTCGGCATAAATACCCTGTTTAGCCCCGAATATTTTGGGTACACGGTGGAACGCGCTCTGGATTCCCAATTCGCATTTAAAGCCATTTCCAACTTGCCATTTGTGCATGCCGGGAAAGGTGAAACCCTTATGCTGTTGGATACGCCTGCAGTTTTAGCCGGTAAGGTTTTTTACCGCGTCTCGGGTCTGGACATGTTCGGTTTGCCGGGCCCATACTCGGATACTGTTTTTGTATATGTACTTCCGGATTTGGAATGCCCGCAGTTGACAGATCTGTTGCTTTTAAATGACAGTCAATTGCATTTTAAATGGCCGTTTCCGGATCGGGAAAAGCGGTATTTTGATTCCCTTGAAATAATGATTGGCAGAAGCGCTGACGGTCTTTTTCAAAGGCTTGATTATAAACCGGTGGGCAATGGGTTTACTGCGGCAATTCCACAGGATTATTCATCCATTTATTTACAACCTTCTGCCAGGGATTTGGGAGGTGAATGGCATTCAGGCGGCATGGCTTTCCTGCAAAAGGTAGACTCTTTACCACCGCCTCCACCATCATCAATTATAGGAAGTTGTGATTCTTTGGGGATCGTAAAATTGAACTGGAAAGCATCACCGACGGCACATTATTACCGAATTTACAGGGCAAACAATCCCAGGCAGGAATATTCAGATTATTCCCATGTGCATCTTACGGATACCTTTTTCACCGATACCATAAACCTCAAAATGCTCCAGGATAGTCTGTATTATGCTATATCAGCACTTGATGAACGGTACAATCAATCAAGGTTTTCTTACTACTCATGCGCAGTGTTTGATATCATTCCGCCACCTGCACCGGCATTTTCGGGTTACCGCAAAATGGACAAAGGTTATGAACTTCAATGGCAGCATGCAAGAGCGTCAGACGTGCAAAGCTACACCCTTATAAGATGGGACGATAATTCCCGGAACCAGTGGCAAATAAGAACCTTTGCACCAGATAATTCCTTGAAATTTATTGACACAATTGGTGAAGGCGATGCCATTTATCAATATGCAATAACGGCGAGCGATGCACGTGGTAATATCTCTAAGCCTTCTGCTGCATTGGCGTTGAGGTTTCCGGTAAATGACCAGATCCCTGCTGTTTCCCAACCCACCATTGTTTGCGATACCCTTAAAAACAGATGCTTTTTGTTTTGGGAATATCCCGATCTGAAGGGCTTGTCGCACTTCAGTGTTTTGCTTAAAAGCAACAATAAATCCCGTGTGCTTGGCACAACAAGCGCTGCGGAGAAGCAACTCTGTGTTTATGGATTTATACCCGCTGAAAATGATAAAATAAAAATTGTAGCACACACCATTAATGGATTAAAAAGCAAATGAAAATCAAAGGATTAATTACACTATTGCTGATGATGAATGCAGGTTTTGCATCCAATCATTTGTTGTTCAAATTTTCAGGCAATTACACCTGGGGAAGTGGCAATGCAGATTTTGTTAAGTTGAAACTGACTTATCATTTGCATGCTTCGGACATAAAGGAAGATTCATTCACCGTTAATGGTCCGTTTTCCTACGAATGGCGCCGGGAATTTGCTGCTGCTGTAGATTCCATATCATTTAAAATAATTGACCATACGCGCAGGGTGCCCCAAACCAATACGTTTGCCAAAAATTTCACCAATCCCTATTGCACGGCATATCGCTTCCCTGGTCTGCTGAAAAAGGGAACCTGTGAAGCCTTTCCTATGAATGAACTGGGAACAATTTGTGCGTCGTTAACGCTAAAATGGTTTAATGACAGCCAATCGCATGATCCAATAGCCATTGGTGGGCTAAATCCCCAGCGACAGTTTCATTGCGAGCAGGAAGCGATGAATGTTAAATTGACGGCCCCCTGCTTTTTTAACCCGTCATTTTCTGATGGAAAATTGAAATGGTATGAAGCAACTTCTCTAAATGGACCATGGTTTGCCGCTGATACGGGAATGGTTTTTTCGCCTTTCGCATCCCTTAAACGTCAATCTGCAGGGGTTTTCAATGTCAGACGTTATTATAAAATCATGCTAGATACTTTTGGTGTTACCGGGGAGAAAAATAAAGCCAGTTCTGTTTTTGGGCCACTAAACTTTTATCTCAATGCCCGAAAAGATTCTGTGATTACTTCGGGTAAGACTTGTCTGGAAAACCAAAAGAATATCCATGTTTATTTTAAAAATGACAGTTTACACCAATCGTTTTTTGGGGTGAATATTTGGTTGAGGAAATTGAATGATACAGGCAATAAATTGTTATGGTTTTTGGGCAACTACCGTCAGGTATCACAATTTAATTTCAATGATAAATCGGGTCAATTTCATCCATTGGCAGCCGTAAATGCAGGAAAAGAGCTGCATTTGATCAACGGTTTGTATGCTGTGGGTGTTGATTTTACACCTTGGAACGATTTTGACTGTGGATTTCGCTGGGATACTGTCAGCCTGGAGGGCCCGTATGGATTTAAACTAAATACAACCTTCAGAGATGGTGAATCTTGTCCAGGTAAAAAGGATGGAAAATGGCTTGCAACAGCTGGCAGTGCCAAATGGAATGACACCGTTCTCATTGGCTTTAAAGGGTTTGGCGTAATAAGAGCAGGTGACACCCTCACGCACCTGGGAAGGGGCAAGTACCCGTTTACAGCTACCAATACGGGAGGTTGTGTTGTTCTGGATACCCTCAACATTCCGGGAGCATTGCCTTTTGGAAAAAAATTTCGGATTGATACCGTTTTTTGCCCGGGTCAATCACAGTTTGTGGATGCCAAAGACCCCAATGCCGCTGCTTTTGTGAGGAGGAGTTCCAGCAGCAAAATATTTACTTCCGATACGTTTAGTTTGCATGAAAGCGGACTGTGGTTTTTGGAGTGGACCAACGATTCTGGATGCGTAGCCAGGGATACCATCAAGGTTGAACAACGAAATGAACAGGTTAAACATGATTTCCTCATTCCGGCCCAGGTTAGGCTTTCCGATACGGTTTTGGCCATCGATCATTGTTTGCCAAAAGCCAGCACCAATAGCTGGTTTATCATTGGTAAGCAATACAAGAAGGTAACAGAGGAGCCAAATGGAATCCGGGCGTTGTTTTTAGACACAGGCCGTTTTTTGGTGGTGCTGAGGTCCAGGTTTTCAAACGGATGTGGGTTTGTAAGGGAAAAGCAAATTCAGGTTATAAGCGCCACAGATTCAGCCAGGATGGATGTCCGCATGGGTTATCTGGGTCCCAACCTGATCCATGCCGGATTGAGGCCCAATCCCAGCAATGGAAAGGATTACAAGATAAAAATAAGGTTGCGGGAAGCCGCCGATGTAAAACTGATGTTGTTGGATCCTATTTCCGGAAAGGTTCTTCAAAGCAGTTCCAAAATCAATATTCAGCAGATGGATGAAATGGCTTTTTCTATTGCTGCCAAAGGGGTTTATTATGTCAGGGTTCAAACAGCCAATGAGCTTAAAACCCTCAAAATGATTGTTGTTGATTAATCGGGAAAGACCATGCGCGCTAAATTGATATTGTTGCTGCTGCAATTACTGGCAATTAAGTATGGCCGTAGCCAGGATCTGGAGCAAGTGGTCAAATCGAAATGGCTGGTGGCACGCGGCAATGTGGGGCTGATACAAATGCTCAATCGCGGAACAGGCGACGCAATGCAGGGTAGTTCGTTTAATTATGTGTTTACCGGTAACCTCAACCTAACCCTTTTCGGTGTTGTGGATGCGCCTTTTCAGATGTTATATTCCAATCTGGGAAATGCTTACACACAGCCAACGTTTAACCAGACCGCTTTTCATCCCAAATATAAATGGGTGCAGGTGCATGTTGGGCGTATTGCCCAAAGCTGGTCTCCTTATTCGCTTAACGGCCACGTTTTTCAAGGTGCAGCCATTGATTTAACGCCTGGTAAATGGACAATTTCAGCGCTTTACGGCCGGTTTCAAAAAGCCATTCCGCTTCCGGATTCGAGTTTTGGCAACATGCGGCCGGCATACAAAAGATTGGGAATGGGTGTTCGGAGTGCCTACCAGAACCGCGGAAGCCGTTTGCAATTGCTTTACTTTCATGCCCAGGATGACACAGGCAGTATTGAAGCCCTTCCATTCGAGCTTGGGATTACCCCTAAAAGCAATGATGTGTTTGGTGTTCAATGGAATCAAGTGTTGCGGAGAAAATGGCAGTTGGGGCTGGATATAAGCCAGTCTCGCATGATGAATGATTACAGAACTCCCCAAATAAATGCACTTCACCATGCCTTTAAGGCAAGCCTGGTGCATCAGGGTAATGTAGTGCAATGGAATACAGCCTACGAGCGCGTAGATCCTGATTATCAAACGCTGGGAGCTTATTATTTTAACAATGACCTTGAGAATATGACCGTAGGTGCAAGCCTGCGGGGGATGAAAGGGAAGTTGCAGTTGAGTGCACAAGGAGGAATCCAGCGGGATAACCTGAAAATGAACAAAACCGCTTCCATGCTGCGAAATGTATATCAGGCCCAGTTGCAGTATGCGTCAGCAAAGCGTTCCATGCTTTCTGTGATGTATTCCAATTTTACCAGTTACACCAATGCGCGTTCCTTTTTGGATGTTGTGCAGCCGGGAAACCCAATGCTGGCATGGGATACGTTAAATTTCAGGCAGATTTCTCAATCGGCAAACATGCAATGGAGTATTCCTTTGCAAAAGTCAAAGCAATGGGAATCCGTGGTTACCGGGTCTGCTTTGTGGCAACGTGAAACCGCCAGCCTGCAGGGCGGTAGTGACTTCTACAACACAGCCCTCGGATTTTCCGGTAAACACAGAAAATCAGGTGCAACTGTTTCCTTTTCTTATAATACAGGTAAAAACACAATAAATGAAATTGTCATAACCAATCACTGCCCGGTTATTGCTGTGAATATGGCCTGGGCAAAGGGCAAAGCACGTTCAACCATTTCAGTGAGCCAAAACAGGGCTTATCAGGGCAATAATTTACTTAGGGAAACCACGTTTGGCAGGGGGCAGTTATCCTGGGCGGTTAGCAAACGGCAATCATTGCAATGTTCGATTCAGTATCAGCAACTATCACCTTCACGCACGGTGTTTCAGGGTATGCTCGGCTATCAGGCAGTGTTGCAGTAATGGTGTTGCTTTAGTGCTGGTTTGCGGCTATGTCTGTTAGCTCAATTTAGCAGCAACATGGTTGTTCTGCTTTTTTGGTTTTGATGGTTGAATTTGGGGCGCTAACTAAAAATCAGGCAAATAAAAACCCGGGTTCCCCCGGGTTTTCTCATTTTTTACCGCGAGACGTCAGCCACACAATCAGGAAAATGGCCGGAACGACCACCACAACGCCCGCAAAAATTAACATGTAATCTTCTGACATAGGCCATATATATTTATTAATACGAATTAACATAAAAAAATCGAATTTCAAAATCATAAATGAATTAAAATATATGACCTAACGCATTGGTTTTCATCGCCAATCACGCATGGACTGGCTTTATGACTGTTGTCATATTTTTATAAAATTATCCATGTCTGGTTTTGTTTTTTACTTGATTGCTTTTAATCGACGCAAAAAATGCGTTGAAAAGGTTTTTTAATAATTGTTTAAAGCATTTCAAATAAAGGGTTACAGGGTATTTATGGTTATACTTAAGGAATTCTTTTCTGGATGGCTGATTTCCTATTTCAGGGGGTGTAGTTTCGTCGGTATCGGGAACCAATAATGCTAAACTAAAAAAGGGGCATGGCGAATCTGCCATTACCTGCTTAAATTTGCCCTTCTGAATATGAACGCAACACCTGAACATGTAGAATGCCTCATTATCGGCAGTGGGCCAGCCGGATACACTGCAGCTATTTATGCTGCCCGCGCAGATATGAAACCTGTGATGTACGAAGGGCTTCAGCCCGGCGGACAACTGACCATTACTACCGACGTGGAAAATTACCCTGGTTACCCTGATGGTATCATGGGACCTGAAATGATGGATTTGTTTAAAAAGCAAGCCGTTCGCCTGGGTGCCGATGTGCGCTTTGGTATGGTTACTTCGGTGGAATTTACGCAGGGAGGTCCTCAAAAAGTGGTGGTTGATGGTACCAAGGAAATTGTTGCAGATTCAGTGATTATTTCAACCGGTGCCAGTGCCAAATGGTTGGGTATTCCCAGCGAGCAAAGGCTTAATGGCAGTGGCGTTAGTGCTTGCGCCGTTTGCGATGGTTTTTTCTACCGCAACAGCGATGTAGCCATTGTAGGTGCCGGCGATACAGCCTGCGAAGAGGCAAGCTATCTTTCAAAAATATGCAGCAAGGTTTACATGTTGGTACGCAAAGATGAATTCCGCGCCAGCAAAGCCATGCAGCACAGGGTGCTTACAACTCCGAATATTGAGGTTTTGTTCAATACCGAAACCGATGAAATACTGGGCGACAAAACAGTGGAAGCCGTTCGGGTGAAAAACAACCAAACTGGCGAAACCCGCGAAATTTCCATCAAAGGATTTTTTGTTGCCATTGGTCACACCCCAAATACGGACATATTCAAGCCCTTTATCGATATGGATGAGCAGGGCTATATACTCACCCGTCCTGGTAGCACCTACACCAACATGGAAGGGGTGTTTTGCTCCGGCGATGCCCAGGATAAAACCTACAGGCAGGCTGTAACTGCAGCGGGTAGCGGATGTATGGCTGCACTGGATGCCGAACGCTGGCTGGCAGCGCGTCATTCTGCTCCTTCAAACGCCTGACGATGAAATGGATGCTGGCTTTTTGCCTGGCATCGGTTAGCCTGATGCTTAATGCCCAAACCACATTGGTGGATTTGGGGACAGGCGGGGTGGAAACCAATGAGCCAAGTATTGCCATTCATCCCACTAATCCGAATATTCAAATACTGGGTTCCAACACGGCCTACTTCTTTCAGTCTACCGATGCTGGATATTCCTGGAAATCCCTTTCCCTAAGCCCTCCGGAGGGTTTCTATGGAGATCCTGTGGTGCATATTGACCAACAAGGTCGATTCTACCTCTTAAGTTTGGCCAGAAACCCGCGGTTGGAATGGCCCGAACAGTTCGACCGTATTGTATTGCAATCATCCCGGGATGGTGGCGCAAGCTGGATTAGCACTGGTATTGGTCACCGGAAAGGGAAAATGCAGGACAAACCCTGGATTGCAATGGACGAGCACAAAAAAAGCCCGTTTAAAGGAAGTTTGTATGTGTCCTGGACTGAATTTGACCGCTATGGCAGTAAAAGTGCTTCAGACTCAAGCCGCATCAGGTTTGCCTGGCGCAGAAATGCAACAGATACATTTCAAACAACCACAATAAGCGACTCCTGCGGTGATGCCACCGACGATGATGGAACCCTTGAAGGAGCTACCTGCGCGGTGGGTACTGCCGGTGAGGTTTATTGCGTTTGGGCGGGAAAAGACAAATTGTGGTTTGATATGAGTTTGGATGGTGGTAAAACCTGGGGTAAGGACCGCATTATTGCAAATCAACTTACCGGCTGGGCGGTAGCAGATATCCCGGCTTTGATGCGAAGCAACAATATGCCGTTCCTGAAGTCCGATTCCAAAGGCCGCCTCTATTTGATTTATGGCGATAAACGCCACGGAGATTACGATATTTTCCTCAAAACAAGCCAGGATGGCGGCAAAAGCTGGAGCGATGACCTGCGTTTAAATTCCGATCCACAAGGCAATGGCCGCGACCAGTATATGCCCCAGTTGTGCGTAGATCAAAGCACCGGTAAAGCCTATGCCATTTGGTACGATAGAAGGCACTCCGCAAACAATATTTATACGGATATCTATTTGCGGCCTATCGTGAAAGGGAAGCCTGGAAAGGAATACCGCGTTACCAACCAATCGTTTTGCCCTCCGGGCAGTAAGGTGTTTTTTGGCGATTATATAGCGGTTGCCGCGGCAAAAGGCCAACTGAGTGTAGCTTTTACCACCTACGAAAAAGAGGAATGTATGAGCATGGTGAAGGTGGCAGTGCTTACCGATAGATTCATCAAAAAATTTGCCGATGTGCCCAGGCAGGCTTATATGGAAATGGGTAACCTTACCGATAGTGCTGCATTTATGGTGCATTTTGGGCTTCCGGGAATGAAAAGCGGCACCCTTGAAATTACCCGTGGAAGGCAAACCGTTTACAAACAATTGTATGATCCGCTGCCACCGGAAGAGCAAGAGGTAGTGATTCCATTGAAAAGGCTGGTGCCCGGCGTGTACCGGGTTTCGCTTTCGGCAAAGGGCCGCAAAATGAGCCGCGAGCTCTATATTGGCAATCCTTAATGGCCAAACAGGCTTTGCTTTGCCCGGCTTATCAGTTCGTGCATTGGGGAATCGCAATGTTCCGCCTGAGATAGTGGCATTTTTTGCATCAAATGTTCCGCCTGGTCAAATGTTTCTCCCTCCCTGTAAGTCATGGCCTGGTTGGCACACAGCCATTCAATCGCGATTACGTTTCTCACGTTTTCTGCTACCAGCAAGGCTTTTGTGGCTGCATTGGCACCCATACTCACATGGTCTTCCTGTCCGTTGCTGCTTACGATGCTGTCTACGCTTGCAGGGGTGCACAATTGCTTGTTTTTGCTAACAATGCTAGCAGCCGTATACTGCGCAATCATGTAGCCGCTGTCTGTGCCCGGATTGGGAGCAAGGAATGGCGGCAAACCTCGCTGTCCGCTAATGAGCAGGTAGGTTCTGCGTTCGGAAATATTGGCGAGTTCAGCCAGGGCCATGGCCGCAAAATCAAGGGTAAGTGCCAAAGGCTGGCCGTGAAAGTTACCACCACTTAACACTTGCTGTTCAGCGACAAATACATTTGGATTATCGGTTACGCTGTTTAGCTCCGTTTCCCATACCTGCATGCAGTATGCCATGGCATCATAACTGGCGCCATGTACCTGTGGTATGCACCGGAAACTATAAGGATCCTGTACGGCAGGCCTGGGAAGTTGTTGCAATGGGCTGCTTTGCAGCAGGGTGAGCATTTCATGGGCAGCTCGCTGCTGTCCGTCATGCGGACGAATTGCGTGTAGCGGTGGCTGAAACGGATCCATCCGGCAAAGCCAGGCATCAGCGCTCAAAGCGGCCACTACAGGCAGGCGTTCTTTAATGGTTAAATAGGTATTTGCCAGATGCAAAGCATGGGCCAGCATGAACTGGGTCCCGTTGATGAGCGCGAGAGCCTCCTTAGGTTTAAGGGATATGGCTTTTAGGTTGTTTTCAGAAAGTACATTCGACGCAGATTTTGCGCCGAATACAGGGTGGTTAAGTGTTCCCATTCCCAGCAGAGGCAGACACATTTCCGACAAGGGAGCCAAATCGCCTGAAGCCCCAAGGGAGCCTTGTTCGTGAACCTGTGGGATCCAATCTTGGTTGTAATGCCAAATTAGGCGTTCGACCACTTCGCTGCGAACCGCACTAAATCCTTTGCTGATGTTGATGATTTTCAATAGCAGCATGGTTTTTACCAGTTTTCGGTCCAGGAAATTGCCTGTGCCTGCCGCATGGGTAATCAGCAAATTGCGTTGTAGCTCCTCCAGTTCATCATCGGGAACACGCACGTGCTGCAAGCTTCCAAAACCTGTGTTAACCCCATAAACAGCCGGGTTGCCAGATTTTAGGTGGTTTTCCAGAAATGCTACTGATGCATTTATTCGTTGCAAAATCTGCGACGATAAGCAAATTTTAGATTCGCTGTGAATTAAATCCAGTATGTCTTTTAGGCTATAATGCTCTTGGATTTCAATCATGGTTTAATGTATTCTGTTATGGCTTGCTGTCCAATGGTTTGTTGATCGCCGGATTGGAGGTTTTTGAGGGTAACCATTCCGGATTGCATTTCCTGATCCCCGATAATGGCAGCCCAGTGCATGCCTTTTGCATTGGCATAATCCAGTTGTTTCTTTAGTTTGGCAGCAGTAGGGTAAACCTCTGTTGCAATGCCTGCTTTGCGCAGCGATTGTGCCAAAGAAAACGCATGGGGGATGGTGGTTTCGTCCATGGCGCATATCAAAATGGTGGTGCTTTCCAGCGCATTGGTAGGGAATAGCTGGGCCGATTCTATGATGTCATAAATGCGGTCCAGTCCAAAAGAAATCCCAACACCCGAGACATCTTTTAACCCAAAAATTTCTGTCAGGTTATCATAACGTCCGCCGCCTCCAATGCTGCCAATTTTGAAATCAGCAGGTATGCGGTCATCGGAAGGAACCACTTCCAAAACACAGCCGGTGTAATAGCTCAGCCCCCTGGCCAGGGTAAGGTCCAGTTGCAGCTTATTGTTTAATTTAAGTTTATCCAGGATGCTGAACAAGGCCGTTAACGCGGCAATGCCCTCCTGCAGGTGTTCGTTTTGAATGGATTCCTGTTTTTGCAGCGCTTCCAGTATGGCTGCCGGGCTGTTCATCTGGCTGGTGCTGTGCAAAAAGGTCCAGGCTTCAATGCCGTTTGGAATTTCATTGGCTTTCAGTTCTTGGGAAACACCATCGAAACCAATTTTATCGGCTTTGTCGATGAGTTGCATAAAACGGCCCAGGTTTTGGGTTCCTTGCAGCCAGTTGCCAAAGGCGTCCAACAGCCTTCTGTGGTTTAATCGAATGGTAACCTTAAGGTCCAGCTCTGAAAAAACATCGTCATAAATACTGATTAAATCGGCTTCGTTGCTGATGCCATTGCTGCCCAAAACATCGGCATCGCATTGCCAGAATTCGCGGTAGCGACCTTTTTGAGGCCGGTCTGCCCGCCAAACGGGTTGCATTTGATAGCGCCGAAAGGGAAAGCTGATTTTGTCACGGTTCATCACCACAAAGCGGGCCAGGGGAACGGTTAAATCGTACCGAAGTCCACGGTCTGCAATGAGCGGTGAAAGGCCTTTGCTGTCGCGGTTTAGCAATGTTTTTTCATCGGCTTTTGCCAGAAAATCTCCGTTGTTAAGAACCTTAAACAGCAGCTGATCGCCTTCGTCGCCGTACTTGCCTTGCAGGGTGCGAAGGTTTTCAAGTGCAGGCGTTTCAATGGGCAGAAATCCGTAGCGTTTGAAGGTGTTTTCTATGCAGCCAATCAGGTATTTGCGCCGCATCATCACATCGGGCCCGAAATCGCGCGTTCCGGAAGGCAGTGATGGTTTATCCATGCTGCGAAGTTACTGCGATTATCCGAAATCGTTTTTCCGCTTTTTTATACAGTAAATAAATATATTTTGTATTTGGTTAAATGCCCTCCTAATTTTGTAGTCAAATATTTGATATGAAAAAATTCTCATTCATTCTGTTTGCTGTGGCATCCATGGCACTCGCAACATTTTCTTCTTGTGGCAAGTATGAAGATGGTCCCGGTTTTTCACTCAGCTCTAAGAAAGCCCGTGTAGCCAATACCTGGGTTATCGAAAAGTGTATTTTAAATGGGCAGGATGTTACCGCCTTATTTCTGTTAAATCTGGGAGATCACACTTTGGAGTTTAAAAAAGACGGAGCCTATGAGTTTTTGGTGGATGGAGACAGAGAAACGGGCACCTGGTCATTCGACAGCAAAAAAGAGAACCTGGAATTGATGGAAAACGGAAGTACTACCAAGTTTCTATTAAAAATTACCCGACTGACCAGCAACGAAATGTGGTTGGTGGAAGATGATGGCACCGATAAAACGGAGTATCACTACAAGTCAAAATAATTATCAAGACAAAATAATGAAAAGCCGCGACGAAAGTTGCGGCTTTTTTTTTGCAAATGTCCATGAATTTCGAAAATGGCACATGATTTGATTTACTTTGTAAAAGTGTTATGAAAAATATTCTCCTGTTCTCTTTTGCCCTCATTGCATTAGCCTTTCAGGCCAATGCCCAAAGCCAAACCCTACCCTCGGTGCAGGTTAAAAACATTGACGGTCAGCCACTAGACTTTAAAACAGTTGCAGACAGCGGCAAACTTACCGTGATTTCTTTTTGGGCCACCTGGTGCGCCCCTTGTATCAAAGAATTGGAAGCGATAAACGACCATTATGCGGATTGGCAGAAAAATTATAACATGAAGCTGGTTGCTGTGAGCATTGACGATGCCCGTAACAGTAAAAAAGTGAAGCCAAAAGTATTGGGTTATGGCTGGGATTATCAGATTATCCTGGATGAAAACATGGATCTGGCACGTGCCATGAACGTGAATAATCCTCCGTTGACATTCATTGTGGACCGCAGCGGCAACGTGGTATGGTCGCATCAGGGATATACTCCTGGCGCAGAAGAAGAGCTTGAAAAACAGCTGAAAGCTTTTTCAGGTAAATAAAACAATTTGCCATTCTTTAAGTTTACTTTCGCACTACACAACATATGATTTCAAAAAGTATAGAAAAAGCACTGCAACATCAAATAGCCATGGAGGCGTATTCCAGTGCAGTATACTTGAGCATGGCCAGCTGGATGGATGCTGAAGGTTTTGAAGGCGCTGCCGCATTTTTTTACAAGCAGAGCGATGAAGAACGCATGCACATGCTGAAAATATTTCACTTCATCAACGACAACGACGGGCATGCAATCGTTCCTGCTATTGAGGCTCCACCCAAATCGTTCAAGGATTTCCATACTTGCTTCAAGTCTGTGCTTGAGCAGGAACAAAAAGTTACCCAAAGCATCCATGAATTGGTGAATGTTGCGGTTAAAGAGCGCGACCATGCCGCACACAACTTTCTGCAATGGTATGTGAGTGAGCAAATGGAGGAAGAAAAACAGGTGAAAAGCATCCTCAACAAGCTGAAAATAGTAGGCAAGGACGGAAGTGGCCTTTATCTGCTCGACAGGGAACTGGGCGAAATTGCCGCTGCAGCCGACGCCGGCGAAGAATCTGCCAATTAATACCATCAGCGGGGTGTAAAATAAACTGCACACCCGCTTTCATTGCTTATCATTATTCACTTAGGTGAAGCCGATTGTCTTATTTTTGCATTTCTACCGTGAGCATAGAAGTAAGTAATTTAACCAAGTTGTATGGCGCCCAAACAGCGGTAAACAACATCACCTTTGCTATTTCAAAGGGCGAAATTGTAGGTTTCTTAGGGCCAAATGGCGCTGGTAAAAGTACCACCATGAAAATCCTGACCTGCTTTATTCCACCCACTTCAGGATCTGCCAAAGTTTGCGGACTGGATGTAGGAGAGCAAAGCCTGCAGGTGCGAAAGCATGTGGGTTACCTTCCCGAGCACAATCCTTTATACCTGGACATGTATGTGAAAGAATACCTGGCTTTTGCTGCAGGTATGGGAGGGATGAAAAATCCGGCAAAAAGGGTTGCTGAGGTTATTGACCTTACGAACCTGGTAACAGAACAGCATAAAAAAATCGGACAATTATCCAAAGGATACAGACAGCGTGTGGGTTTGGCGCAAGCCATGATTCATGAACCCGATGTGCTGATTCTGGACGAACCTACCAGTGGGCTGGATCCCAATCAGGTGGTGGAAATCCGGGATTTGATCAAAGGCCTGGGGCGCGACAAAACCATCATGCTCAGCACCCACATCATGCAGGAAGTGGAAGCAATCTGCGACCGGGTTATTATTATCGATAAAGGCAATATTGTTGCGGATGATACGCTTGAAAACCTGAGGAAAAGTAGTGGAGGTAAGGTTTTGGTCAGGGTGCAGTTTGCTGCAGCCGTGGAGCAATCGGCCTTGCTGCAAATTCAGGGCTGCATTGCTGCAGAGAATACCGGCGGTTATTCGTGGCGCCTTACCGGAACACAGGCAGACTTTAGGCAGGCAGTTTCGCAATTTGCGCTCGCAGCGAACCTGGAAGTGATGGAACTGGTGAGCGAGCAACATTCTTTAGAAAACATTTTCAGACAAGTAACCGGACATGTGGACCATATTTAAAAAGGAAATCCGAGGATTTCTAAGTTCTCTTATCGCATACGTGGTGATGCTGGTTTTTTTAGGAACCACAGGCCTCTTCATGTGGGTGATAAAAGGCAATACTGTTTTTGATTTAGGATTGGCCAGCATGCAGGTGATGTTTGAGTTGGCTCCCTATATTTTTATCTTTCTGGTCTCGGCCATCACCATGCGCAGCTTTTCCGAAGAAAAACGATTGGGTACGCTGGAAACCCTTACCACCAGGCCTATCTCTGATTTGGGAATTATTTTAGGCAAATATGCAGCAAGTGTATTTTTGGTGATTATCGCGTTGTTGCCCACCCTTATTTACTATTACAGTGTTTCTCAGCTGGGTTCGCCACAAGGGAATGTAGATACAGGAGCCATGTGGGGAAGCTACTTTGGATTGGTATTGCTGGCAATGGCATATTCTTCATTGGGCATATTCGCATCGGTGGTTACCGACAACCAGATTGTAGCACTGATTCTTTCCATGGCAATGGGTTTCTTTTTCTATGTGGTATTGGGCATGATGGGCGATATTCAAGCCCTGGATGTAATCGGGAAGAGCCTGGAATGGTTTAGCCTTGAATATCATTTTAACAGCATGAGCAGGGGCGTCCTGGATACCCGCGATATCCTTTACATGTTGAGTTTCAGCGGCCTGTTTATTGGTTTAACAAAAACATTTTTCGAAAGCAGGAAATGGTAATGAAAAAGCGCAGATTGTACAAAACCCAAAGCCTACTGGAATTGCTGGTGGTGGTGGTTGCCCTGGTGGTGTTGAATGCCTTGTCTTCCTTCTATTACAAGCGTTTTGATCTTACCCAGGAAAAACGTTATACCCTCAGTGAAACAAGCCGGAAACTGGCTACGCGGTTGCAGGAAAAAATGTATTTCAAACTCTACCTGGATGGGGAAATGAGTTCGAAATTCAAGCAGTTGCGGAATGAGATCCGTGACATGGCCTTTGAATTCAGGGAAGCCAGTGGAGGTAAATTGGAAATAGAAATTTCAGATCCCCTCAAAAGCAAAGAGAAAAGGGAAGTTTCTTCCATTCTGGAAGGGTTTGCAGAACGAGGAATGGAGCCTGTGCGCGACATTGATATGGAAGATGGGGATGAAACCCGCATCAAATACCTAGTGCCCGGCGCAGATTTTAATTATAAGGGTAAAACCGTTTCAGCAAATTTCTTTCAATACGATGTTTCACTGGATATCGAATCCAACATTAAGCGCGCCATCGATAATATTGAATATGAGCTTGCCAATGCCTTGAGACAATGTGTTACGGATAAGGCAAAGAAGATAGTGGTAGCCGATGGAAACGGCGAAATGATTGATGCCCGTGTGGGTTCGTTCGCCAAAGAGCTTGGCCGCTATTACAGCCTAGAAGCGCTAAACATGAATATTGCCGATCCGGAAAGCGCAAGGCCCTTTCTGGAGCAAATCCAAGCAAAGCCGGACAGCGCAGAATTGATACTGCTGAAAGGCTTGCAGCGAAGGCTGAACAGTGCCGACCTGCTGATGGTGATAAAACCTGAAAAAGATTATTCACCTGCTGAGTTATACCTGATTGATCAATTCATCATGAAAGGCGGAAAGGTGATGTGGCTGATGGATCCTGTGAATATTGAAATTGACAGCTTTCAGAAAATGCCAACGGTGATGGCAATGGACCGCGGTTTGGAGAACCTCAATGCAAGTTTGTTTTCCTATGGTGTGGGGGTTAATTCCGACCTGCTGCAGGATATGATGTGCAACCGCGTTCCCCTGCCCGCAGGTGGTCGTATGCAGCTGATGCCCTTCCCTTATTTCCCGATTTTTACGAGCAAAAACAGCCAGCACATCATCACCAAAAACATAGGTGCCGTATGGGCCCAGTTTCCTGCAACCTTGAAGTTGAAAAAACGGGAAGGATTACAGATGACACCGTTGCTGGTGTCGTCGCCATACACCAAAATTGCCAATGCTCCCGCCACGGTGGAGCTGATTACGGTGGCCATGATGAATGCAGACAAGAATTTCTCCAAGACCATGCAATCGGGGCCTCAGGTGAGCGGTGTGCTGGTGGAGGGGATGTTTAAATCGCCATTCCGGAACCAAAAGAAACCGCTGAATCAAGGTTATTTAACCGAGGGTAAAAGTGCCATGATTGTGATTGCAGATGGCGACATTATGCGCAATTTTGTGAGCAGCAAAGGCGGCAATTTTCCTACAGGATATGACAGATACAGCCAGATTACGTTTGCCAACCAAAAGCTGCTTCAAAACTGTGTCGATTATTTGATTGATGACAATGGATTGATAGAAATAAGGGGTCGGGAAACCACATTGCGTTTGCTGGATCCGGTTAAAATAAAAGACGAAAAAACCTATTGGCAAATGCTGAATTTACTGTTGCCCTTGGGATTAATCATCTTGTTTGGTACCACCAATTACTGGATTAGAAAAAGAAAATATACCCGCTAAAGCATGTACGATTTCATTGAAGGAAATATAGAAAAGATAAGTCCAACCCACGTGGTTATCGAAAACAATGGTTTGGGTTACCTCCTGGCCATCAGCATTTTTACCTACGAAAAAATAAAGCCGCAAAAGCAGGTGAGGGTGTTTGTGGAACAAACTTTTAAGGTGGAAAACCAAAGTCCGGTTGCCATTTTGCTTTACGGCTTCAGCGATCCTGCAGAGCGCGAAATGTTTCGCCTGCTGACTTCTGTGAGTGGCGTGGGAAACAATACCGGAATCCTGATGTTGAGCAGCCTGGATGCAGAAGCGCTGTCTTCGGCAATTTTGAATGGCAATGTGGGGCTGTTGAAAAGCATAAAAGGCATTGGTGAGAAAACAGCCCACCGTATCGTACTGGAACTTAGGGATAAAATTGGCGGTAAAAAATTAAAAGCCGGGGCAACATTGATGGCTCCGGGTGTGTCTGACCCTATAAATGAAGCATTGACAGCGTTAACCGTCCTGGGATATAATAAAGCAGCTGCAGAAAAAGCACTGCTCAAAATTTCAGATAACGGTAAAACTGCGCTTTCGGTGGAAGAACTTATCCGTAATTCGCTCAAAATACTTTAACTTGCACAATTCTACAAAACACTGACAATATAAGGCGAACCATTACGTTTACTTTTTCTGTATTAAAAAATGAGTATTACCACCCGATTTAGGATGGCCGTTTCTATGTCAGTAAAGAGGCTCAAGTCAATGGGGCTTTTGTTGGTGTTGATGGTTTCGCTTGGTGCCGGCGCGCAGACCGATACCACGTCATTAAAATATTCCATTGCCCCCGCAAAAGCCTGGCAAAAAAGCAAGTCTACCGGAAATGTGGATCTTCAAAATCCCATCAATTCCGAATGGAAATACAATCCAAAATCCAACCGTTACGAAGAGTATACCACCATTGGAGGCCTTAGTTACCCAACAGGAAAATCACTTAGCGTTTCAGAATACTTTAAAGAAACCACCCGTTCCAACCGCATAGATTACTACCGCGAGAAATCCCAAAATGCCAGTTACAACACCGGCAGCGCAGGAAAAGGAAGCATCAACGATTACATTAAAACAGAACTCACCAACCCAACCATAAGCAAAATCTTTGGGGAAGGCGGTGTTGATTTTCAGTTGAATGGCTCTGCCATGATTAAGCTTGGTGGCAATGTGAACGTAAACCGCAATCCATCCTTCAGCAAAAGACAGCAACGGTATTTTGTTCCTGTTTTTGATCAGCAATTGCAAATTAGTGCCAATGGTTCTGTTGGCCAAAATGTAAAACTTGGAATCAACTACGATACCGAAGCCGCTTTTGAATTTGATAACCAAACCAACCTAGGCTGGAAGGGAAAGCCCGATGGTATTTTAAAGGACATTCAGGTGGGTAACGTGAGCCTGAACCTGCCAACCCAGTTGATTAAACCGGCAAACAACCTGTTTGGATTTAGCACAACCATGCAGTTTGGTAAAACCACAGTGAAGTCTGTATTTAGCCAAAACAAAGGGCAAAGCACGGAAACCGTTTTGCAGGGCGGTCAGCAGCTTAATGAATTTAAAATCACCTCCGATAACTACGACCAAAACCGCCACTTTTTTCTTGCTCAGTATTTCCATGAAACCTATAACCAGTCGCTGCAAAACCTGCCCATTGTGGCCAGTGGTGTAATTATCAACAGGGTTGAGGTATGGGTAACCAACCGCAGTGCCAACATAGAAACCCCCCGCGACATTCTTGTTTTCCATGATTTGGGCGAATCAAAACCTTACAGGACTAGCCTCGGCGGCAATATCGACCCGGTGCCCGATAATGCTTCAAACAACCTCTACGGACAGGTTTCGGGTGATGCGCTGGTACGAAAAAATGGAACCGCTGTGGACCGTTTGTTTTCCATGTACCCCAATTTTGAACAAACCGTAGACTTTGATATTCTGAACAATGCCAGACAATTAACAGGGACTGAGTATACGCTGAACGCGCAGCTGGGTTATATCTCGTTGAACCAACCGCTTAATAACGATGAGATTTTGGCTGTAGCCTTCGAATATACTTACAATGGCAAGGTATATTCAGTAGGTGAATTTAGCCGTGATGTGCCACCAGGAGATCAGCGAATGCTGTATCTCAAAATGCTGAAAGGCAATACCATACGCACAAAAATGCCTATGTGGAATCTGATGATGAAGAACATCTATACCCTCAATACGTATAGCTTGTCATTGGATGATTTTAAACTGAATGTGTTGTATGCCGATGATACCTCGGGCGCAGACTACAATTACTTACCCATTCGCGATGCAGTTTCGGCCTTTGCCAATGGAAATCCACTTATCCGTGTATTGGGTCTGGATAAGCTAAACAGGCAGCAAGAGGACAAACCGGATGGTATTTTTGATGCCATTGAAGGACTAACCGTTCAGGCACAATACGCCCGCATTATTTTTCCGGTAACTGAGCCTTTTGGTAACTACATGCGCAGCCAGTTTGGGGGAAGAAGCGACTTAGCCGATTTTTATTGTTATGATGCCCTCTACGACAGCACAAAATGGCTTGCTCAGCAGGATGTGAAGCACAATAAGTTCTTCTTGTCAGGAAGTTATAAAAGCCCCAATGGTGCTGAACTGTTTTTGGGAACCACCAATTTGCAGAAAGGTTCTGTGCGTGTAACCGCCAACGGACGCCCCTTGCAGGAAGGCATGGATTATGAGGTTGATTATGCACTAGGCCGTGTGAGAATAATCAATGACGGGTTACTGCGCGGCGGAGCAGAAATCAGGGCCAGTGCAGACGGTCAGAGCTTTTTTAATATCCAGCAAAAAACCCTGGTTGGTGGAAGGATTGAACACAAATTCAATAAACACCTGCTGGTTGGAGGAACAGCTTTGCATATGTATGAAAGACCACTGACCACCAAAACCAATTTTAATGAAGAGCCGCTGCTAAATACCATTTTCGGTGGTGATGTAGCCTACAGCAATAAATCCAGGTTTATTACGCGGATGGTAGACCGCCTGCCATTTCTGGAAACAAAAGAAATCAGCAGCATTACTGCTTATGCGGAGTTTGCAAAGATTATCCCCCACAACCACAAATCCCAGGGAGGTCAGCGCGGCGTTTCCAACCTCGAGGATTTCGAGAATGCCGAGCTCCCCAACGATTTTAAACAGGTTTCAAATTGGACTGTGGCCAGCGTTCCGCAAAAGCAACCCAGTCTGTTTCCGGAAACGTCTGATACCAATAAATTACGTTGGCTGAACCGCCATGCGAGTCTCTCATTCTACAGCATAGACCAGCTCTTTTACCGCGATGCGGACATGCCTGACAATATCCAGAAACGGGTGGATGATATCCTCAGCGACCCATACATGCGGCAGATTGACCAGCGTGAGGTTTTTCCGCAGCGTCAGTTCCCTCCCGGCACGCCAACGCTGCTTACTACACTGGATTTGGTGTACAGGCCCACCCAGCGGGGTTTGTATAATTTCAACAGCATTCCGGGACAGATTAATGCAGCCGGTAATTTGCTTCAACCCGAAAAGAGCTGGGCAGGCATCATGCGCCGTGTAGATCAAAATGATTTTGAAGCCGCCAATATTGATTATATTGAAATATGGATGATGGATCCGTTGATTAAAAATCCGGGCTTGAAGGGTGAATTCTACCTTCACTTGGGCAGTATCAGCGAAGATATTCTTCCCGACAGGCGCAAATCATTTGAAAACGGAAGACCAACCACCCCCGGCGACTACCAGAATACCGATACCACTGATTACGCCATTGTGCCTTCTGTTCCTCAAATCAATTTTGCATTTAACAACAACCCCGCAACATTGAAAGAACAGGATGCAGGTTTGGATGGCATGGATGATAACCAGGAAAAAGAGCACTTCGATCAATCCTATTTGCAACCCCTGGCGGCCAATTTTGGTAACACATCCGCCATTTACCAAAAGGCAGCTCAAGATCCATCCAACGATAATTTTGTACATTACCTGGAAGACAACTATACCAATGCAGATGCCGATATCATCGGGCGATACAGCCGTTTTCAGGGTTTACAGGGAAACTCCAATCCAGATAGGTTTACCGGAAAATACACCGGCATGCCAAAATCTTCCAGTTCTGCGCCCAATGATGAGGATGTAAACCGCGATTTCACGCTAAACCAAAGCGAAGATTATTATCAGTATCAATTGAAGATAAGTGCCGCTGATTTGCAAATTGGTAAAAATTATGTAGCCGATATCGTTCGCAAAAGGGTTAAACTGCGCAATGGTAAAGAAGAAGAAATAAACTGGTATCAGTTTAAAATTCCGGTAAGGCAATACCAGAAAGCCGTAGGCAACATCAGCGATTTTAAAAGCATCCGCTTCATGCGTATGGTTATGACCGGATTTACTGACAGTGCAATTTTGCGCTTGGGGTATATCAACATGGTGAGGGCAGACTGGCGCCGCTATACCAATTCCTTGAAAACGCCCGGAGCTGTTGTTCCGCAGGACCCCAACGACAATACCAAATTCGTGGTGTCAACCGTAAACCTGGAAGAAAACGGACAGCGTTCTCCTGTGGCTTATGTAACCCCTCCAGGTGTGGTTAGGGTGCAAAACATGGCTTCACTGGGAACTGTTCTGGAAAACGAGCAATCGCTGTCTTTGTCTACCTGCAACATGTTGCCAAAGGATGCACGTGGTGCATTTAAAACATCTCAGTTCGATATCCGAAACTACAAAAACATGCAGCTGTTTGTGCATGCAGAAGCCCCCAGCGCACCCCAAATGAATGATGGCGACGTTTCCTGCTTTGTGCGTTTTGGTACCGACCTCACCAACAATTATTACGAATACGAAATTCCGTTGAAAATCACCCGTGGCAATATTACCAAAGCCACACCAGGTGCTGACAAGCTGATCTGGCCCGATGAGAATTTTATAGACTTGGAATTGGATCGGTTGTACCAGTTGAAGATTGACCGTCAAAATGCCAGTTGGCCCATGTCTGCCCCATTTGTGAGGCCGGCAGAAAAAGGCAAAATAACCGTGATGGGGTTGCCTGATGTTGGTAATATTCGGGTAATGATGATCGGTATAAAAAACAATACCGAGGCACCACAATGTTTCGAAGTATGGGTAAATGAACTCCGGGTGAAGAACATCGCCAACAAAGGTGGTTGGGCTGCTTTGGGTAATATCCAAACCACCCTGGCAGATTTTGGTACGCTCAATCTCGCCGGCAGCATCCGAACCATCGGTTTTGGTGATGTAGACAAAAAACTCAATGACCGAAGCCTAAGCACAAATATGAACTACGACCTGGCGAGCAATTTGGAGCTGGGTAAGTTCTTTCCGAAGAAAGCAGGCATTAGTTTCCCAATGTATATCGGGTATTCTGAAAATTTTATTAGGCCTAAGTTCAATCCGCTAAACCCGGATATAGAAATGAACACCTTCCTGAATGGTATTGTTAACAAAAGCCAGCGGGAATCATTGCGAAAAGCGGCCGAGGATTATTCAT
This sequence comes from Flavobacteriales bacterium, assembly GCA_947487055.1. Taxonomy (GTDB): domain Bacteria; phylum Bacteroidota; class Bacteroidia; order NS11-12g; family UBA955; genus RGEC01. The sequence continues at coordinate 18,420 of CANKVN010000001.1, read as the reverse complement.
CGCTGTATAGCCTGAACTTTAACAATGTGCGTATTGCAGCGCGCCCGGGTAAAAAAGCAATGCCATGGAGTTTGTCCAATTTCAACGCCACATACAGCTTCCAGCGCAACTATCGCAGAAACCAGCAGATAGAAGAGTACTTTGCAGAAACCACCCAGGGTGCCCTTGGATACCAATACAGCATTCCCACCAAGTTTATCAGGCCTTTCATGCGTGTTAAGCCAAAGTGGTTGAACCCGGTAAAAGAAATTAACTTTAACCTGCTGCCCTCAAATTTCTCTACCCAATGGCAGGTAAACCGCTTCTATAGCGAAAATCAGGCCCGAAACAACAATAATTTCCGTCAGATAAACCCAAGGCTCTTCGATAAGAACTTTACCTTGAACCGGGTATATAACATGAGTTTGCCCCTGTTTAGTTCACTCACCATTAACTATAACGCAACTGCCAATGCCCGTATTCAGGAACCCTATGGCAGCCTCGATTCGGAGGGAAGGAAAGAGTTGGTTCGCAAAGAGTTTAATACCCTTGGACGCATGACACGCTTTACCCAAAGTGTAAATGGGAATTACACCTTGCCGTTTGGGAAATTCAGGATGCTGGATTGGATAAACACCAGTATTAATTATACCGGCAGCTACGAGTGGAACCAGGCGCCTCCCGTGTTTAGCAGTCTCGGAAATAAAATCAGCAATGCCCGTGATATCAATGTTCAGGGACAATTGAATTTTCAAGGATTGTATCAAAAAATCCCATGGTTGAGAAACCTGGAAAAACCCAAGAATAAATCGAAAGCCAAGGATAAAAAAGCGGATGAGGAAGTCCGTTACGAAAGTGCGATAGACAAAAGCAAAGAGTCTACCCAAAAAGCCAGCCCGGTGAAAATAGCCGTAGGAAATTTGGTTAGTATGTTCAAAAATGTAGGTTTTAGCTACAGCCTGAAGCAAACCACCGATATGCCCGGTTTTAGATACAACCCCGATTATTTTGGTCACAATTTCAAACATGTGCAACCGGGATTGCCATTCGTTTTTGGTTGGCAGGAAGAAAATATCCGCTACAGGCTTGCCGCCAATGGCGCACTAAACCAAGACATAAGGCAAAGTAATTTCTACAGGAGCTCCACCTCGGAAACCTTTACTTCTAACGTAACCATAGAACCCATAAAAAGCCTGCGTATTCAGTTGGATTTTAGCAGAAACAACATGGGGTACACAGAGTATTTTCCGCTGGGATGGCGCAGCCTGGGTGGATCAGGGCTTAACCCAGATGGGGAACTTTAACATCAGCAGCAACTTTATCAAAACACACTTTGTGAAAGATAACGTGATGGGGGATAACCGTGTGAATGCCGTGTTTAAACAATTTCAGGCAAACCGGTATACGGTTGCTCAGCGCTTAATGTTTAATGATTCTCGTGTGAATGTACCGGGCGAGGACAGCATTACCAGGTTCCCGATCGGATACAGTAAACAGCAGCAGGATGTGTTAATTGGTGCATTCTATACTGCCTATGCAGGTCTTGATCCCGGAAGAACCGATGTCGGCAGTTTCCCTAAAATTCCCTTGCCTGGATGGAATATCAATTATAATGGCTTAACGCGCATTAAAGCCATAGGCAAGCATTTCACCAATATCAATATTCGCCATGCCTACAATGGCCGGTATTCGGTGGGTAGTTTCACACAAAACCTGCGTTACGACAAAGAACAACAGGTTGCAGCAGGGCAGGATTTTGTGCCACAAAAGCAAATTTCTGATGTCACCATTTCAGAAGGGTTCTATCCTTTCCTTGGCATCAACATTGCAACCAAAAACAACTGGACAGTTTCCTTTGACTACAAACGCTCTCGTGTAATGAAACTTTTTGCAGCGCAATTTAACGTTACCGAAATGCGCAGCAACGAGATGCAATTCCAGGCAGGTTATCGGGTAACAGGGTTAACCTTGCCCTTCAGGCGCAATGGCAGAAAGGTATATTTACCCAATGATTTCCGATTCGATATGTCGGTGAGTGTAGCGGATAATGTTACCATAACGCGAAAGATCGACCAGGACTACAACCGCGCCACATCCGGAACAAAACAGGTTCGTATAGGACCAGCCGCTACTTACCAAATCAACAATAAAATCAATTTGGCGCTGCGCTACAACAAAACCATCATGTCGCCGCGCATTGCCAATCAGTTTTACACCGCATTAACCGATTTTGGCCTTGAAATCAGGTATACACTCAATTAACAGACACACCTTGCTGTGGTTGCTATGCTGCTGGGCCTCAGCCGTGTTTGCGCAGGGGAAATTGCCTGCAACCGGACAATGGCGTAACCATTCCAGTTACCGGATTTCCGGCAAATGCGAAGCTTCAGGGCCGTATATTTATGTGGCTTCTGCCGGAGGCTTGTTTCGCATCGATCACCGCAATGCGGAAATTAAAACCTTAAGTAAGCTCGATGGTTTTCAGGCATCCGGTATTTCAACCATGCGCTATGCTGCCGGACTAAAAATTCTAATTATCGGCTACGAAAACGGAATGATTGAGTTGCTGAAAAATGATCAGGAACTTAGCCCAATAACAGGCCTGTATACCAAATTGATTCAGGGCGACAAAGCCATTACCCATATTGCCGTATCCGGCAACAAAGCCATATTAAGCACCTCATTTGGTTTGCTCGTTTTGGATTTGGTGAAAGAGGAAATCAGCGATAGTTATACCGCAATAGGTTTGGGCGGTCAAAGCCTTGCTGTTCTGTCAACCGCCATTGCCGGAGATTCAATCTACGCAGGTATTGCAACCGGTATTATTGCTGCCAGATTTGCCGATAATGTTAACCTGAATGATTACAACAACTGGAAACAGGTTTTTACAGGTAAACCATGCGCAAACCTTGAGTCCTTTAACGATTCCCTCTTTTTTGCCAGCGACAGCATGGTGTTTAGGTTACACCAGGGAAAACTTGCTACAACCATCAGTGCCAAAAACCAAACAGCCAGAATTCAGCAATACCAAGGCAAATTGCATGTCTTTCGCGGAGGCGGTATTTTTCAGATCAGCGATGCCGGAATAACCAAAAAATCAGTGAATTTACTGGCCGACGGAACCGTAGACCCCGATGGATACTATTGGTTTTGCACCGGCGTAGGTCCTGCGATAGTTAAACAAACAGAAACCACCGAAATCCCCTTTGAACCTTCCGGGCCCATTGGTACATCCTTGTTTGCTATGACCCAAAGTGGCAACTTGCTATTTACCAGCGCCGGTGGTGTGAGCAATACCTTTGGTAATGCGTATAATCCAACAGGATTCTATTTGTTTGATAAAAATGGTTGGTCAAGCAATCCTGTCAGCAGCTTCAATGTAGGTCTTTACGATTATACTTTTGTGCACCACAACGCAGTAACGGGAAAAAGCTATGTGGCTACCCACGTAAACGGAATGCTTGAATTTAAAGGCAAGGATGCGATCAACCGCTGGGATGAATCCAATTCAACTTTAAAGCCCACGCCTGTTGTGAACATGGTAAGGGTATCTGGAATTGCCTCTGATGCAAAAGGCAATGTATGGGTTACCAATTATGGCACGCCCGGCGCAGGATTGCATATGTTAAATCGCAGTGGTAAGTGGTTTGCACTTCCAACACCAACAACCGATATAGGGAAATTGGTTGTGGACCAGAATGGATACAAGTGGATTCAATTAATCGCCGGTGGTGTGCTCGTGGTGGACGATAACAATACCCCTGCAAATACATTGGACGACAGGAGCAGAACCATAACCAACAAAGATGGATTAATCACCAACAATGTTACGGCACTGGCCTGCGATTCCAACGGCTATGTTTGGATAGGGACTTCCCAGGGATTGAATGTATTTACCAATCCGTCGGAAGTGTTTAACGGCGCCACAGCGGACCGTTTAATCATCAGGCAGAATGGGGTAGATGGATACTTGCTTGGCGAAGAATCTATCAATGATATATGCGTGGATGGAGGCAACAGGAAATGGTTTGCAACGGCAAATGGCGTTTTCCTTGTGGATGCCAATGGCCAGAACGTGTTGCTGAATTACCGGGCAGAAAACTCACCGCTACCCGATAACAGGGTTTTGTGTATCGGGCAACTGGATGAAACAGGGGAGGTGTTTTTTGGAACAGATAAAGGCATTGTTTCTTACAGAAGCGATGCCAGTGCAGCGGGCAATAAATTCGGCAAAGTCAGGATTTTTCCCAATCCGGTGAAACCGGGCTACAGTGGCATAATCACCATCGATGGGCTTGCCGAAGATTCCGAAATAAGGATAACCGATGCGGCAGGTAATTTGGTTTACCTAACCAAGGCCAATGGTGGAACAGCCACATGGAACGGACTGCGGTTGAATGGAAGCCGACCCAATAGCGGTGTTTATTTCGTTTTCGCCATCAATAAGGATGGTTCAGAGACGGAAATGGGCCGGTTTGTGTTTATGTACTAAGCAAAATAGGGTAGCTCGATGGTTTGTCCATCGTAGGCAAGTTGCATGTTTTCAGGTAACTCCGCATTTACCTCATCATGAAAACCAATTTGATGGCTCATGTGGGTAAACCAGGTGTTTTTAGCCCCAATCATTTTGGCATAATGTTGCGCCTCATCCAGATTAAAGTGCGAAATATGCGGTTCTTTTCGCAGGGCATTCAGCACCAGGTGTTTACTGCCGGCTGCTTTTGAAAGTTCATCCGGAGCAATAAAGTTTGCATCAGTGATGTAGGTGAAATCGCCAATCCTGAAACCAAATACGGGAAGCTTGTAATGCATGACTTCAATTGGTGCTATGTGCACGCCGTGAATACTGAAGGGCTTATTTTCGATGATGTTGAAGTTGATTTGGGGAATTCCCGGATATGGGTTTTTCGCAAAAATGTAATCATATTGCTGCTTGAAGGTGTTGTAAACCCGGTTGCTGCAATAAACATTTACTGGTCCTTCCTGCAGGTAATTATAGGGCCGTATGTCATCAAGACCAGCTGTGTGGTCGCGGTGCTCATGGGTGAATAACAGTGCATCCAATTTGTGAATACCCGCCCTGACCATTTGGTAGCGAAAATCAGGTCCTGCGTCAATCACCAGGCTTAATCCATTCACTTCCAAATGAATACTGCAGCGTAGCCGCTTATCTTTTGGATTGGTGCTCAGGCAAACCGGCGACAGGCAACCAATTGGTGGTACACCTTGGGAAGTCCCCGTACCAAGAAAGGTTACCTTTAAGCTGCCGGTATTCAAAAGAAAGTTATTTTACCGAGTCAAGAAAGCCCTTGAGGCGCATGATGATGTCAACACGCATGTTATTTGCACCCAGTTTATTTGATGCATAGATACTAACCCAGTCAAGGATATGAATAATCTCGAAAATACGTTGAATGCCCAATGGCTTTACTTCCATGGTAAATACCTTATTGCCCTTTTCCTCAAGAACGGTGCTTAAGAACTGGAAACGCAAGTTGGTACGTGCATTGGAACCACTGTTAAGAAGTATGAAATTGGTGTCATGCTGATGGTGGTAACTTTCAATAACGTTGTGATTTGCTTCGGGCAAAACGGTAATGAAGGCTTCTTCTTTTGCATTTTCCTGAATTTGCTGGCAAAAGCGAACGGCCACAGCTTCGAAGGCTGTGTCGCACACCACCACAAACTTATTGCTGATGCTTTTTTCAAAGAATGAAACAATGGCTTCCGCTTCTTCTTTCAATCCGGTGTTTTGGGTAAGCATGGCTGCCGTGGCGGTCAGGTCGTTCTTTACCTCAATACCTGCAAGTTCTCCCAAAATCAACAACAGTGTGCTAAGGCTGTAACCAAGCGCCATCCTTGGCTGGTAGCCTGTTTCAATACGGTAGCAAGGAATGTCATCGGGCTCTGCAAGGGTCATGATTTTGCCGCCGCTTGCGAGGCAAATTATTTTGCAGCCCCGTTTTGTTGCATCCGCAAACATGCCTAGGGTTTCTTCAGTATTCCCGCTATATGAACACAGGATAACCAGTGTTTTCTTGTTGGCATAGGCTGGTAACGAATATTCAGAAAATACTTCAACAGGAACAGGGAAGCTATTGATGAGAGCCAAACGGGCAATCCTGCCGCCAATGCCAGAACCGCCCAAGCCGCCAATAACAACGTTTTGGAATTGGGTTGCATTAAGGTGGTGTGGGGTATAATTGGTTAAAGCCCAATTTACCTGATGGTGAAAATTATCTAATGAAATTTCGTGTGTGATCTCAGCCATAAATCTGTTGATTAAATCTGTTCGCAATATACAATTAACTGCGCTTAGATAGTATAATAAAAGTCATAAAAAAAGCCCCATTTGATGGGGCTTTTTTCTATTAATACCAAGAAAATTTATATCGGTAATCCTGTATCTCAGCAGCCTTGGAGGCATATTGCCCGAGGAAGTTCATCAGCATTTCGCCTGTGTATTGGAATCCGGGATTTGAAAGTACCGAGTTGGGTACTTCCACCTTATCGCGTTTGTCTACGAATACCACGGCAACAGCGTTGTAACCATCAACGGGTTTGCTTAAAGTTTTCTCTTTCACGCCAAACATTGCACCGACGATTTTTGGCTCATTCATCAATTGAGGAAGCATGGTTTGATTCATGCGGATACCTTCCACAGGGATTAGAGAACCTCCGGTTTTTTGGGCAAGTGCCTCAATGGTTTTCGCAGATTCCATGGCTTTTGCAAATTTCTCTTTGATCTTTTCAGCTTTTAGTTCCTGCTTCACAAAGGGTTCTATTTTTTCACGCACATCAGCAAGCTCTGCATAGCCTGCATGCTTGGATGCATTAACCAAAATCACTACATGTCTGTTGGCAAAGGCAAACACATCAGAAACGTCGTTCTTTTTGCGTTTTTTATCAAACAGCCAGTAGTATATACCTTTGATGTCAGAGATTTGATCGATACCAGGAATGCTTCTGGCGTCGGTTTTCATGTCTTTCTGAACCAGTACATTCAGGCCCATTTTGTCTACCGCAGTTTGGAAACTTTTGGCATCTCCGTCCACAATCATGTTGCGGAATTTGCGGCTGGTCTGGTCTACTTCTTTTACTGTTTTGCTGCCGGCAGTTATTTCAAATGTCTGCACCTGATATTTCACCTGGGTGAAATCTGGGTTGTCTAATGCTTTCATTACATGGTATCCAAGTTCTGATTTTACCACTTCAATTTGTCCTTTGGGTGCGCGCAGTGCAAAATTGCGGTATGGGGCTACGTAGTTGTTGTATACTTCTTTACCTACCCAGCCATAAGAACCTCCATTGCTAGAGGAACCCGGATCAGCACTCCAGTCGGCTGCCAGTTTGGCAATGTCTCCACCGGCGCGCAATTGTGCTGCCAGTTCATTCGCTTTGGCCAGTGCTGCTGCGCTGTCTTTGATGATTTGCTTGTTTGGTGCTTCGCCTTCTTTAATTAAAATGTGGGCTACATTAACGGTGGGTGAGCTGTCTCTCTTTTCTGCAATCTTGCGGTAAACAGAGTAAATGCCGTCTTTATAGAAAGGTCCAACAATGCTGCCATTGGCAGAAGGCCATACAAATTCTGAAACTTCTTTTGGCGTGCTTTTGGGTAAACTTCCCCTGGATACAAAACCCACCAGGCCTCCGCTGGTAGTATCTGGTTCGGTTTCAGCCGACATGGTTTTAATGGCGCCTTGGGCGTTTTTCAACGCGTAAGCGGAATCTTCGTTGCTTGGAACAATTTTCCATAGCATGTATTGGATGTCGCGCAGTTCTTCTGTGTGTTTGTATTGTTCGCGGTGAGCGTTCAGGTATTTTTCGCAATCGGCATCGGTGATTTTGATGCTGTTGTCTGCGATGGTGCTGTAGGCAATGCTCACCAATTTGCCGGATAAACCTGCATTGGCAGATAAGTATTCATATTTGCGAATGCTTTTCGGCTTGTACAAGGCTTTTGCCACGTAGTTGGCATAGCGCTTCATGCCTTCGCTTTGCTTGATGCTCTTTATGTAATTAGATAATGCCTTGGCGCGGGTTTTATCTTTACGGTTTTTCTTAAACAATTCTTCCACTTTTTTGCGGTCGAATTTGCCGTCGGTTTGGAAGTTGGGATCGCCTTTTACATTTTCCATGGGATTATCACCAACCAAGAGTTCATTGATATCCTCGTCGGTTATGGCAACTCCTGATTTCTGCATTTCCTTGTCAAAGGCATATTTGCGAATCATTTCAGTCCACCCTTGAGACCAGGCCTGTTCGATAGCCATCTTCAATTTTTCAGGATCATTCAATTCGCCCTCAGTGTCTCTCTCACGGAAGGATTCGAATAGCTCCTGGGCTTTTACTTCCAGTTCTTTTTCTTTGATGGAGGTGCCACCGATGATACCAACCACATCTTGTTGGTTATCGGTTAGTCCCATGCGGTTGCCGGTGAGGATATCTCCAACCACAAATAAAATCAGTGCTGCGATGATTACGATAACCACCAAACCTGAGTTTCTGAGCTTTTGTATAATAGCCATAATTTCTTAAGAACTGCAAAAATAGCAAATTCACACGTTAATTGCCAACCGATTTGGTATTTATGGTGGCTTTATCTGTTGAAGGTCTCCGTATGTGTTCTAACCTACAGAAAATTAAACGATTGCAAAGCAGGTTTGGCTGTTTACTTAATCAGAAAAATATGGTTTAATACTGCAAATATTTATTTTTTATGGGTCAGTTTAATCGAATCTTCCAACCGGGGCATCTAAATCGTCAATTTGCAATACGGTAGCGGGTGCTGCGCCCGCCATGCGATAATTTCTGAATCAAACGCAGGTTCAATAATGTCCTTATTTCCCTGAGCGCTGTGTCTTTAGAATAGCCTGCCACTGCAGCCCAATCAGCGCTGGTAAAATAGGGTTTTTCCTGCTTGGACAGGGTGCGTAATACCTGTTTTTGGTTGATGGTAAGGCCTTTGAATTCCATTTTTTCCTCCAGCTTTTGTTTGGTTATTACCTCTGCCTGTACCAACTTTAATTCTGTAATCGATTTTTCAATGATGGCCATATACCATTGCAACCATTCAGTAATATCCAGATTGCCTGATTGCGTATTTTCCAGCATCTGAAAATAGGTTTCTTTTTCCTTTAAGAGAATTACCGAAGGAGCGTGATATCTTGGCAGTCCGGCTTCAGAAGCAGCAATTAGCGAAAGCGAAATAGCCCTGGATAACTGCCCGTTTCCGTCTTCAAAAGGATGCAAGGTTAAAAACCATAAATGCGCTATGCCTGATTTGATGAGAGGGTGAGTTTCCAGGTCCTGGTTGATCCACTGGATGAAACGCTTCATTTCTCCCATGAGCAAATCAGGATCGGGTGCTGCAAATCTTATGTTCCCGGTTTTAGGGTCCTTTATGTCCAGCCGATGGTTGCGCCATGCGCCAATGGTAATGCCTTTCTCGCTTGGATAAAGCAATGTGTGCCACTGGCATAGCTGTTCCGAACTTAGTTTTTTATCATGTTTGGCCGCAGCCTGCACCACCATTTCTGCCGCTCCTTTGGCCATGCCGCCGGATGGAACCATATCGGGTATTCTTATTTTAAGGCTTCTTGCAACAGCAGACTCAATTTCCAATTGATCGAAATGTGCAGCTTCTATGTCACAACTGGCCTGTGTTTCAGCTGATAAGGCATTGATGATGGCTTGCTTTCTTAATTCCGGTGTTAACTGCTCCATCTGACCGTGCAGCCGGCCTTGCAGAAATTGAATTCTGCCCAGCGCATTTGTTAGTTTGGGTAGGTCAAATACGAAATTTGGCCACCTTTCCAGCTGATATATGTAGTTTATTCGCCGCATTATCTGCGGCGAAAATAATGACTAAATAGCAATTTTTAATGGCTGTTTCTGGAAAATGGTACTGCGTTCAACGGCGTTGTTGCGCCGGTTTCCAATAGGTAATGTCCTGCAACCGCAATCATTGCCGCATTGTCTGTGCAGTATTCGAATGCCGGAATACAGCCATTGATCCTGTTTTCCTTTGCCAGGGTTGTAATAGCGCTTCGCAATGACCCGTTGGCCGAAACACCGCCTGCAAGTCCCAGGGTCTTGGGCTTTACTTCTGCAATCGCTTTGCGGGTTTTTTCAATCAGGTAGCCAACCATGTGATGTTGAAATGATGCGCAAATATTGGCTTTGTTTTTTTCTGCAAAATCAGGGTCTTCTGCCGTGGATTTTCGCAGGAAATACAACAATGAAGTTTTAATCCCTGAAAAACTCATATCCAATCCAGGCACCTTTGCGTGGGGAAAGGTATATTCCATTGGGTTCCCCAGCTTTGCCAGCCGGTCTATTTCAGGCCCGCCGGGATAAGGCAGATTCAGTAGCTTTGCGGCTTTGTCGAAAGCCTCACCGGCGGCATCGTCCAGCGTGGTGCCAATGGTTTGCATTTTCATGTAATCATCCACGCGAACCAGTTTTGTGTGGCCACCACTGACCAGCAATACCAGCATCGGGAATTCGGGTTTGGGATTCTCGATGTACAAGGCCGCAACATGTGCCTGCAGGTGATTGATGCCAATCATGGGTTTGTTTAAGGCGAGCGATAATCCTTTTGCAGTATTGGCTCCAACCAGTAAACTTCCCATTAACCCGGGGCCTTGGGTGTAAGCTATTGCGTCAATGCTATTCAACGCAATATTTGCGTTAATTAGTGTTTGGCGAATGGTGGGGATGATATTACTTTGGTGAGCCCGGGAGGCCAGCTCGGGCACTACACCGCCATATTGTTCATGAACTTTTTGACCCGCTGCAATATTGGCAAGAATTTTGCCGTTATGCCATATGGCTGCAGCAGTATCGTCGCAACTGCTCTCAATGCCCAATATTGTGGAATAGCGCATTTTGGTGGATAGTGGGTGCTGTTTAAGTCCTTAATTTCGTGTCGGTTGAAAAAACAGCGCTCAAAAATACGCAAGTTTCTGCTCAGGTTTCTATTATTCCTGCTGCTGTTTGTGGGCTTGCTGGCTATTTTGTTGCGCAGCCGTTCGGTCCAAACCTACCTGGCAAACCAAGCAGGACAATACCTGCAAAAGGAATTGGGGTGCACTGTTTCTATCAAATCCCTTGAATTTGACTTGGTGCAAAACATTCATTTGGAAGGCCTTTACCTTAGCGATCAGCAAGGCGACAGCATGATTTTTTTACGGACCCTTGATTTTCGACTTCGAAAGTTTAACCAGGTTGCCCGGAAAATAGATTTTTTCAACGGTGAAATTTCCGGTGCCTTTATAAGGGTAGGCCATCATAAGGGGGTGAAGGGTCAGAACATTGATTTTTTAATTGATTACATCAACGGTCCGCCCAAAAATACCAAATCCATTAAGAAGCCCTGGGCCATCCATTTTGGTAAGGCCGTTTTAAAACAATCGCGATTTCATTACTTCGATGAGCGGGACAAAGCTTCAGTCCCCGGCATTATCGATGAAAAGCACCTCGAGTTCAATGGGCTTTCCGGTATTTGCAAAGATTTTTGGATAGTGGATGATAGCCTGCATTTTGAGGCGCAAAATTTACGGTTAAAGGAGCGCAGCGGTTTGCAAATAGATGAATTCGATGCCATTTGCAATATCCATTACAAGGGAATGGATTTCACCAAATTGGAGGTCCGCATGCCTTGCTCTGAGCTGAAAGGAGAATTGCATTTTGCCTATCCCGGTTATAAATACATGGACGAATTCATTTCCAATACCCAGTGGCGTGGTCACCTGGAAAACAGTAGGATTTGTTTGGATGAATTGTCCATTTTTGACCAATCCCTGAAAGGCCACAAAGAATTGCTCACGGTCAGTGCCGATATCTCGGGTACTTTTGATAAACTAAAGTTGAAACGAACCAGTATTAAAACCTGCGCCAGCACTGTTTTAGTAGGTAATTTGTATTTTGAAGGATTGCCCGACTGGCAAACCATGTATTGCGATTTTGACCTGAATGCATTGACCACAACAGCGGATGATCTGAACCGGTTGCTGCCACTTGTTCAGATGCCCTCTATCACCCAGCGCATGGGTGCTTTGCAATGGTCCGGGACGTTTAAAGGGCAATTGCTCGATTTTCGGATTGACGGTGCGCTAAATACCGATATTGGTTCTTTGGATGCACACGGTTATCTAAATTTTGAGGATGGCTTCGAATCTGCACAATATGCCGGAAACTTCAATTCTGCCGGAATAGATGCCGGTTTGCTGCTTGGCGCTAAGCCGGATTTGGGTTTGTGTGCTTTTCAGTTTGAACTGGAAGGTGAGGGGTTAACCCCGGAACGGTTTAACATGAAACTGGCAGGCAATTTACCCCAGTTTGAACTTCGTGGCAAAACGTTCGCAGATGCCACGGTAAAAGGCTCTTTAACCTCACGCACCTTTGATGGGGAAGCTATTTTTGCTGATCCAAGGTTAAACTTTTCTTTTGCAGGCAATGTTGATTTTTCGGCTGCTGCACCTCGGTTTAATTTTACAGCTACTGCCAATGGTACCGATTTGTCTGCGTTGGGTTTAGATACAGCCCAAACCTTACTCTACACAAGTGCTTTGGTGGATTTGCAAGGACTTAATCTGACTGATTTGGCGGGTGATGTGCAGCTGAGAAATACTTCTGTTCATCGTTCCGGGCGCGTTTATTCCTATGGTTATCAAAAAATAAGCAAGCGTAATTTTGGCAAGAATACCGCTATCAAAGCATCAGGGGAAGCAATTCAGGGCTCACTCAGCGGGCAGGTGAATCTTGCCAATATGCCAAGGTTGTTTACCAATATGCTGGCTACTGTTTTTCCAAAACGCATCCACCCAACTGGGTTTAAAACCAACGATTCTTTTGACTTTGCTTTGTCCATTCCCGAAACTGGCCTGCTGGCCGGTTATGTGGCGCCATCGCTGAATACGACCTCATTGGAAATGGCGGGAAGTGTTAATGGGAAATTGGGAACCGTGCGCATTGCTTCTCAGCCCCTGGATTTGTGTTGGGGCCAATTGAATGTTAAGCAAATGGCCATCAACGTAAGAAAGGCCGACAGTTTAAACATGGATTTTGTGCTTTCGGCGGACCGAATCAGCCACCACGATTCTGATTGGTTTACCAATATTGCCTTGTCCGGTGCTGCGCGGCATTCAAATGTGAATCTGGAGCTTAAAATGCGCGATGCCAGGTGGAATGAGGAAATTGACCTGATAGCCCAAAGCACAGTGCATAATGATTCTGTTGCCATGAATTTGGCAAACTCCAAAATGGAACTCATGCACAACGAATGGTCCGTGGCGGGAAATGCAGCACTTACGATTTTGCCTGAAAACAGGTTGCGTATTTCCAATATGTATTTCGAAGGGAAGGACGCGTTTTTTGAAGTGAATGGAATTGTTTCTGACCGCAGCAACGATACCCTGCATGTTGATGCTGGAAATTTTTCACTGGAAAATTTAAATCCATTGTTTCCTGGGCATTCCCTGGATAGCCTCAAAGGAAAGGTCAATGCCAGTATTTATCTTACTTCTGCACTTAAAAAGCCAAAAATTTGGGGCGATTTTTCTGCCCGCGATTTGTATTATATGGGCGTGGATTACGGTGACCTGGATGTGGGATTGAATGACAATGGAGAACCTGGCCGCCTTGGGCTAACTGCAGGATTTGTCAATGGTCCCCTCGATGGTGTTTCTGCCCGGGGAAGTATCGCTTATGAAAAATACATTATTGGCGAACAATTTGATGTGAAGATCAATATTCCGGGCGGAACAGGGCTAAAAGCGGCACAGCCATTTTTGAAGGATATTGTTACCATACAGGATGGAAAATTGTCCGGTAATTTTCATCTGGGAGGTAATGCTGAAGCGCCAAAGCTTAGCGGCAATGCCAATTTGATGAATGCTTATTTCAAGGTGGATTACCTAAATACATCCTACCGCATGAGTGCTTCCATTATTGCAGATGAAACCGGGATTTACACCTTTAAACCGGCCAAGCTGGTGGATGAAACCGGCAAAAATTCAGCATGGGCTAAACTGTCATTCACCCACAACCGATTTGCAGATTGGAAGCTCGATTTGCGCATAGACAGTGCCAGAAACCTTAAATGCTTAAACACCACCCAAAAAGACAATGACCTGTTTTATGGGGTAGGATATGCAGACGGGGGGTGCCGGATTTACGGGCCCCTCAACCAGATTTCAATGGACATTAAACTCAAAACCAGAAAAAACACCCAAATTTTCCTCATGTATTCTGATGTGGGAGAAACCTCCTTTGGGAGTGGTTTTGTAAAGTTCAGAACCAAAGGCATACAGCCAACATCAGGGGGGGCCGAAAAGAAAAAACAAAGCGGTATATACCGAATCAATATTTTGCTGGAAGCCACCCCGGAAGCCGAAGCGCAATTTGTAATAGATAAAAAACTAGGTGATATTATCAGGGGAAAAGGATCCGGAACCCTCCGCATGCTTTACGATGAAAATGAACACTTCTTTCTGTATGGGAATTATGTAGTGAATGAAGGTGATTATGTGTTTTCACTTCCGGGTATCAATGTGCTCACACGGAAAATTGCGCTGGACAAAGGTGGAAGTATCTCCTGGGATGGAGACCCCTACAATGCCCTTGTGAGCATGAACGGAAGTTTCGAAAAGAAAATATCTCCGGCAGCCCTGATGTATGCGGTTTCTTCCTCTTCCAATAAAAATTATCCCGCTACCCGGATCATAAGCAAATTGCAAATGAAAGGCAATTTGTTTTCACCCGAGATCACCTTCGATCTTCAGGCCCCGGATTTGCAAAGCAGCGGTGGCGCAGGTTCCAGCGATGTGTATTCTGTTATTCAGCGAATCAGAACAGACAAGGACGAAACCATGCGGCAAGCGGTTTCACTATTGCTTTTTGGGAATTTTATTCCACCGTCTTTTGCCACCAACAGCGGTGCCGGAATCATCAGTGGAAGTGGTGTTGCAGGCAATAGCTTGTCCGGTATTGCCAGCACTGTGGTGAATGATATTTTCACCAGGTTAGGCATTCCCACCCGGATTCAGGTGAATATTGATGATGTGCGCAGTGCTTCCGGAACCAATACCAAGGTGTTTATCAACAGCGAATGGTTTCTCACAGAGCGCTTGCGGTTAGATGTTAACTACGATCCAACCGTTGCCATGCTGGTGAGCAACGTGGCGCTCCCACTCAATTTCAACCTCGAATATATGACCAGAAATGAAAACTGGCGTTTGAAGGCATTTAGCCGAAGCAACAACCTGCTGTTGCAGCAAAACAGCTCAACAATTACCAATGGGGTTAGCGGCAATACGCTGGGCGGTGGTGTAGTTTACCGAAGGGAATTTAATACCCTTAAACCAGCCCGGTCTGCAGCCGGTAAATGATATCCTGCCAGTTTCAATGAACCTGAATTAACTATCTTTGCCTGAATGAACGTCGGAGCATTTATCATGGAAAGCCTGTCGATGGCTGTCGATGCCATTCGAAAGAATAAATTACGCTCTGTACTTTCAGTTTTAGGAATCACCATCGGTATTTATTGCATCATCGTTGTTTACGCACTGGTGCATAGCCTGGAGAAAAATATTAACGATAATTTCGCATCCTTTGGCACCGATGTATTGTTTGTGCAAAAATGGCCATGGGATGAGTTTGGTGGGAACTATCCTTGGTGGAAATACCTTAGGCGGCCCGAAACCACCATCGAAGAAGCACGCTTTTTAGAAGAAAATATCGGAGAAAACTGGGCCACGGCAGTTGCTTTTGCTTTCAGTTCCAGGGTGAAGGTTGAATGCCAGGGTGTTTCCCTCACCGAAACCCAGTTAAGTTGTGTGTCGCATCGCTACAATGAGGTGCAAAAAGCAGATGTGGAATTCGGCAGATACTTCACGGCAGATGAAAGTTCTTCCGGGCGTCCTGTTTGTATCCTGGGCGCTAAAATTGCGGAAAATCTTTTTAGGGCGGCTGATCCAATCGGCAAAGATGTCCGCATAAAAAATCAGGTTTGTCGCGTAATCGGAGTCTTTAGGCGGGAAGGGCAAAGCATTATCAATGCCAGTGCAGACGAACGCATCCTTATACCCTTGAAATTCGGAATGGGGATGATGAATTACCGCGAAAATTCTGATGGTACCCAAATTCTGCTAAGGGCAGCTCCGGGTGTAGCACTGGATGATTTATCCTTTGAAACATCACAGTTAATGCGGCGCTACCGGAGAATTGGTCCATACCAAGAAGCCAGTTTTTCAGTTAATCGGCTCAGCATGATTACCAATGCGGTCAGCGAATTGTTTGGCACCATCACCGTTATTGGGGTAATAATAGGGGGATTTTCAATGGTGGTGGGCTGCTTTGGTGTAGCCAATATAATGTTTGTATCGGTTAAGGAACGAACCCAGGAAATTGGTATCCAAAAAGCATTAGGGGCCAATCGGGGGTTTATTTTGGCTCAGTTTCTCACCGAGTCGGTTATCCTTTGTATTTTGGGCGGGATGATTGGTCTTGGACTGGTATGGAGCACGCTCAAATTGTTTAATGTATTTCTAAAGTACCAAATGGAAAGTTCCATTACCCTTTATTTGTCTGTATCTGATGTAATGCTCGGCTTGGTAGTTTCTATATTGGTTGGCTTGCTTGCTGGTTTTTTGCCGGCTTCTTCCGGAGCCAAATTGAACCCGGTAGATGCCATTCGTGCCAAATAGATTTTGGCTTTGGTGGAAACCGCGTGAATTAGTGTATTTGTTTTTCTGATATATTTGCTGTTATATTATGGAAATTGCAGGTAAAGTATTTGAGGTGTTGCAGAAAACATCAGGAACCGGAAAAAATGGAAATGCATGGCAAAAACAGGAATTCGTTTTGGAAATTCCCGGTCAGTATCCCAAAAAGGTTTTAATGGCCTTATGGGGCGAAAAAGTTGATCAATACAACATTCAAAAAGGCGAAGAGCTTCAGGTGAGTTTTGATATCGACTGTCGTGAATATAATGGCCGCTGGTACAACGATATTAAAGCGTGGAATGTGCAGCGCAAAGCCGCTCAAACATCATCAGCACCAGTAACTTCAGCTGCCGATGTGGATGATATCATCCTCAACCAGGATATTGCGCTGGACGCTTCTTCCGGTGGTGAGGATTTGCCATTCTAATACCTACGCATCATGCTCGTAACACTCCGACAGTTACAATATGTTATTGCCGTAGCAGAAACCGGAAGTTTCAGCAAAGCTGCAGATCTGGTTGCTGCGGAACAAAGTACAGTAAGCCAGCAAATTCGCGTGCTGGAAGATCGTTTGGGTGTTGATATATTTGATAGGAAGGGTCTGCCTATTAAGTTAACTCATGAAGGTGAGCAGATTATAGTTCAAGCCAAGGAAATTATTTCCCGTGTTGAAACTATGCTTAAGCCATTTAAAAGCAAGCCAAACCGCTTCGGATAGGTATTTTTAAGGGTCCTTAATAGTGTTTTATGTGGTGTTTTTACTGCATAAATAGGACTTGTATGGTATTTTTATTATTTTTGCAAATCCTATCTATGAAAATAAAATTAATTAACAAGGTTTTATTTGCTAAAAAATCTATCCTTATACTCCTGGCCTTCATCGCATGTCAGTTATCCTTTGCGGGAACATGGTATGTGAGTACCTCGGGTAATGATACCTTAAACGGCAAATCACCAGTTTTTGTTTCCGGCTCACTGGGGCCAATGAGAAATATTAATACAGCTTTAGGAGCCGCCAGTTCAGGAGATACTGTTTTTTTAGGAAGTGGATATTTTGGTGAACACATTACCCTAACAACCAAAAACATCTATTTTGAAGTTTCCAACACCGTGGTAAAATCCTTCACCATCGATGGGACTAGTTTACAATGCCACATTAATGGTTCCACCGGAAATTTTTTCGATGTTGTCGATACCTTCAATCTGTCGAAAGGATTTGTGATTGTGCCCTCAGGTGGTGCACAACTTCGGTTAATTCCTGGCTGCATTGCGCTGGGCGGGAGTTCTACATCTTTTGTTGATGGAAAATATTATATCGGTGTATCGGGTAGTGCTCCAAGCATAAATTTCCACCATGGTGATTTAGCTTCCACAGACTATCGCAATGCTAAACTTTCTTTCAATAAATCTGGTTCAGATACCGTATTCATAGGTAGCAAAATGGTTTTGGGTGTAGCTCCTGTATCAGGTACCTTGCCATTGGGGATTAGAAACATAAGTGCAATAAGGTATTTTCACCTTACCTCAACAAAATTTGCGGGTCTTAGTAATTTTAACCTAAACCTGGGGTACGACTTCCAGAACATCAACGATGAAGCATTTGATTCGGCAAAACTTAGTTTGGTTATGCACAAAGGCACTGGCAACTGGATTTCCCTGGCCGGAAAAGGTACTACTAACAATGCCGGTACACTTTACAATACCAATAATGCAG